>NZ_JAYGIN010000011.1:0-282653 GCF_034931005.1 Arcicella sp. LKC2W | reverse complement strand
GTTAAAATGAATATTTACGTCGATGAAAGAACAATTAACAAACAAAAATTTGGACAACAACTTGGACTTTTCTAAGTTTACAAATAATCAAAAAAGTCAACCTATTTTAGGACGGGACACCAATTAACCAGTAACCAATCTCCAGTAACGAATCAACCAATTTCTAATAACCAGTAACCAATCCCCAGTAACTAATTAACCAGTAACCAATCTCCAGTAACCAATCCCCAGTAACTAATAACCAGTAACCAATTCCAAAATATCAACTTCCTCAATTGGTGGATTTGCTCCTTTGTGTGATGCCACCAAAGCACCTAAAGCACAGGCATAAGTGAGTGCATAATCAATTGATTTTCCTGCCAAATAATTAGTGAGAAAACCTGCCAAAAATGAATCTCCACTACCAATTGTATCCATTACCGTTACTTTGAAGCCTTTTGACTTATAAAAACCTTGTGCAGCCAAAACCATAGCACCGTCGCCACCTTGCGTTACGATGAGCGTTTGTAAAGCAAATTTATCTTTCAATCTTGAGAGTTTTTGCTCGTCACTACCTTCCGTAAATCCATACCAATTCGTAATAATTTCTAATTCATCTTCATTCATTTTAACAATATCAGTTTGGTGTAAAAACGTTTCTACCAATGCTTGTGTGTAATGAGGAGGACGTAAATTAACGTCATAAATTTTTAGCGGGGCAACTTCTAATAAGGCTAACAAGGTATTTTTAGTACGTGTATCTCTGCAAGCCAATGTTCCAAAAATTAATCCTTTTGAATTTTTTACTAAGTCGATTATTTCGGGGGAAATACTGATAAAATCCCATGCTACTGGATGAACGATTTCATAAGTGGCTTCGTGTTTTTCGGATAAAAAGACGTTTACCTTTCCTGTTGGATGCGTTTCGTCAGTTTGTACGAAATCGAGCGTACAGTTTTTTTCCTGCAAAAATGCCTTGATTTCATCGCCTAATTCATCATTTCCAACCCGACTTATGACTACCGACGGAGTTCCTAAATTTTGTAAATGTGTGGCAACATTCATGGGAGCTCCTCCAGGAAGTTTGCCAGATGGTAGCAAGTCCCAAAGAACTTCCCCAAAGCAACAGAAATAATTTTGAGTTAGTGGCATTATCGTATTGATGTTCATAAAAATGGTTATTTACTAAATTATCGACTTCCAAAAATAGCAGAACCAACTCGCACGAGCGTTGAACCTTCTTCGGCAGCAATCATAAAATCACCCGACATTCCCATTGAAATTTCACGGAATTGGAGGGTTTCACTTACTGAATATGCTGATTTCAATGTTTCGAAGAAAGTCTTTAAACTTCTAAATTCTAATCTGATTTGCTCTTGGTCGTCGGTATTGGTTGCCATGCCCATTAATCCAACGACACGAACATTTTTCATGGCTTTAAATTCTTCAGAATCCAAAATTTCACGAGCTTCATCTTCTGATAATCCAAACTTGGTTTCTTCTTGGGCGATATAAATTTGCAGTAAACAATCAATAATTCGGTTATGTTTTGAGGCTTGTTTGTCTATTTCTTGCAATAATTTTAAAGAATCTACCGAATGAATCATCGCCACAAATTCAGCCATGTATTTCACTTTATTGGATTGTAAATGTCCAATTAAATGCCACTCAATATCTTTGGGTAAAACCTCCCATTTTTGCACCATTTCTTGGACTTTATTTTCACCAAAAATTGTACAATTGGCATCGTAAGCAGCTTGTAAGTCTTCTAAAGGTTTGGTTTTTGTAACGGCAATTAATCGGGCAGAAGTACCTGCTAATTCAGCCTTGATTTTTTCTATATTTTCTGCTATATTCATTGATAAATTTATTTTGAAGCCATTGGCTCTTGGCAGTCAGCTTTCTGTTTTTTAGATGGAAAAATTAAGAAATTTCTAAATTATGACAGCTTAAATAATTACAAAATTTTATGAAATATAATCTAAATTAAATTACCGATAACTCATAAGGTTTAGTTCATCGTTACAATTTTTTGCGTTATCAGTTGCAATAACTTAGATTTGTAAAATTAAACATTGTTCGTGGATTATTTTTTTAAATAAAAGACAAGAAAAAGCGTTTTAAATTAACACGACCCATTAAATATAAAAAATCTGAAATGGAGTACAATCCGAATAGACAAAGCGAAAATAAACTAAAAATTGCCGTGGCGGTCTTAGGACTTTTGGCATTGGCATTGGGTTTTTTATATGTTCGTGAACGCCAGAATAACCATAAAGCTGAAGAGATTACTACTTTACAAGCTAAAGAATTATTACAAGCTAACACAAAATTGGATTCAATCGAAAACCAATTGAATAGTAAAATTGTAGAAATTAGAAAGCTCGGTGGCAATGTGGAGGAATTGATGCGTGCAAAAGAACAATTGCAAGCAGACAAAGCATCTTTACAGAAAATGGAAGGATTTTCGGTGAAAAAATATCAATCGAAAATCAAAGAATATATGATTTTATTGGGTCAGAAAGATGTAGAATTAGGCAAATTGCGTAGAGAAAATGGAATTTTAGTTGCCAAAAATGACTCATTGAGTAAAGAAACACAGAATTTATTGGAAGGCATTTCTTATGCCCAAAGAGCATTGAGTGACTCTGCAATGAATTTTACCATCAAGCAAAAAGAATTAGCCGACCGTGCTAAAGAAGTAGAAGCTCGTAACCGTGAGTTGAACGAAAAAGTATCTCAAGCGGCTGCTTTACGGGCTGAAAGTATTAATATTTATGCAATTTCGACAAAAGGTAAGGAAAGTGAAGGAGGCGTTTATCGTTCCAAAAGAGTTGATAAAGTAAGAATCACGTTTTATTTGCAAGAAAATCAAGTGACAACTCGTGAAGCAAAAACAATTTTCCTCCGAATTATCGACCCGTCAGGAGCAACAATTGCTGATATGGCAACGGGTTCGGGAACATTTAATTACAAAAATAAAGAAATGACCTACACGGCAAAGCAGAAGATTATCTACGACAATTCTCATCAATCAGTAGAATTTGTTTATAGTCGTGGCTTGTCGTACAAAGAAGGCAAACACATCATTGAGCTTTACGCCGAAGGTTATAGAATAGGAGAGGGCGTTTTTGAAGTTAAGTAGATTTATTGTTGTTGACAAACAAAGATATTCAGTAGGGGCGAATAGTATTCGCCCTTTTTTATTTGGTCTTTTACCTATTTTAGGCGAATGCTATTCGCCCCTACCAATCAACTACCGTTCTTCTACTCTCCCCAATACAAAAATTTATCAGGTTTTTCAATTTCTCTTGGCGGCTTTTGGTTGATAGTTTTTCCATTCATCACCACCTCATAATACTTCAAATATGCCTCAGCCGTGTGTTTGATAGTAAAATTATCCGCTACATATTCCGAACATTTTTTGTTATCAAAACGCTCAATATCATTGATTTGCGTAATTAATTCCGACTTGCTATTCGACAAAAAACCAACTTCAGGTGTAATCAATTCGGGCAAAGAACCATACGGCGTTCCGAACACAGGCGAACCCATGTATAAACTCTCAATTAGGGCAATTCCAAAAGGTTCGTGCCACAAAACAGGGAATAATAAACCCTTAGAATTGTTCAATAATTGATTCTTCTCTTCGCCACCAACCATTCCGTAAAATTTAATACTCGGGTAGGGCGTAAAGCGAAAACCCATTTTCAAATTCAGTCGAGTACCGCCCAAAACGGCTAATTTATTGTTCGTTTTTCGGGCTAACTCAATGGCTCCTTTTACGTTTTTTAGTCGCCAAGCTGCCTTTGCTAAAAAGTGTAAATGCGTTCTTTTTTGGGTGAAAGTTGGTTTGCCGTAGTCAGGTAAATATAAACCATTATGCACAAAAGCCTCTGAACCATAACGAGTTGCCTGATTTTTAGAAACGAAAATAGTATTCAAATCACAATCTAAATCAAAACTCGGATTTCCCTGCATCATCACGACGTACGGCTTACGAAGCGGATGAACAGGCGTATGGTCGAGGTGAACAATATCAATATCGTCAGGTACTTGCGAGTCAACCGACAAGGTGGGATTATAGACAATAATATCGGCGAAATCACTTTGCGAATTGGCTTGTGCCAAAAAAGTAACTCGATGCCCCATTTGAGTATATTGTTTACCCAACCAGTAAATTATACGTTCTGTACCTCCATATTTACTAACAGGCAATACTGAATTATGGAAAATTAGGATATTCATGAATATTAATTTTTGGGGATTAATTGACCGAGATTAAACTTCCCAATTCCTCATCATTATGAATGGTTAAATATCGGTCAATTTCTTGTTGTAAATCTTCAACGTGTGAGATAATTCCTACAATTCTATTCTCTTTTCTCAAAGATTTCAAGGTTTCAAAAACCACTTGCAATGACTCTCTATCGAGTGAACCAAAACCTTCATCTAAGAAGAAGAAATTATGTTTAGATTCCGTCAATGTGTGAATATTATCTGCCAGAGCCAAAGCCAACGACAAAGCTGCTTGGAATTTTTGTCCACCCGAAAGCGTTTTTAAAAGCCTTGAACGTCCGCCATTTAGTACATCCCGAACCCAAAAACTATTGTCCTCACCCAATTCAAGATGTAATTGTTGGCGAGTCATTTTATGAAAACGGACATTGGCAGCATTACAAAGATTCTGCAAATGTACGCTCGAAACAAAATCAACAAAGCCATTTCCACGAAAAAGCGTTGCCAAATCACTCAAATGTTGCTCACGGATTTTGAGTTTTTCTTGCTCTTTTAGTAATTCAGTTTTTTTCGCTAAATCTTCCTGAGCCTTCTTTAAAAGCCCCCCAATTCTACCTTCTTCTTGCCTTTGAGCATTTAATTTGGTGTTAATATCTACAATTTTATCAGTTACAGCTTTATGTTTTTCAAAGTCATACGTCAAATTAGCATAATCCTTTTGGTACGTTCGTAATTGCTCGGTCAGGTTTTTTAATGTAGCTTTATAATTCTCGATTTCCAGACGCTCAGCATCAATATTTAATGCTTCTTGGAGAATATCGGATATTTTATTTTCAGAATCGAAATTGTTGATAACTAACAGATTTTCAATTTGTTCTTGCGTGTTTTTGAGTTCACTTTGGGCTTCTTTTAATACTTCCGATAATGCTTGTTGACTACCAGCAATGACATTTTTCTCCTGTTCAAACTCTGCTACTTTTTTCTGTGTTGTTTCAAAATCACTTTTTAAGGTTTCATATTGATTTTTGAGCGATTTTATTTTCGACAAAACATCTTCTTTCGACAGATTTTCATAATCTTGAAATTGAACTTTACGAAGTTGCTTACTTAACGTTTCAATCGTGATTTTTAAACCAGAAATCTCATTTTGTAAATTCAATAAAGGTGTATCAATATCTTTGATTTTAGCTTGGCTTTCTTGTTCGAATTTTGCGTCTAAATTTTTGATAAGTATTTCATTATCAGTAATTTGTTTTTGTAAAATTGTAATAGAATTGAATGTTTTTTCAAAGCTTTCACGGTCAGATTTGTCAAACTTTTCCCAGATGAAAAGCTGCTCATGATTTTCAATTTTTGCCTTTATTTCATCCCACTTATTTCTAATGACAGTTTTGTTTTTTTCTAAGTTTGAAATTTCAGAAAAAATCTTTTCAACAGGCATTTGGGCAGCACGTACACGAGACGGCAATTTTTGGAAATCACTAATTTGAGCCTTAATAGCTTGTATTTCTTGTTTAAAATCATGTCCATTTTGTGACAACGCAGGATGATGAATTGCTCCACATAAAGGACATTCTTCACCGTCTTTCAAGTCGGTTGCGTACTGTTGTAAAACGGCTTGTGTGTTAAGATTTTCTAATTTTTCCGTCAGAATTTGTTGCTCTTTTTCAGCATTTTTCAATAAATCAGTAAACGCATTTTCTACGATTTCAGTGGTACAATCCGTTAGAATTTCTAAAGAAAAATGTTGATTGATAGCTGAAATTTTCTCAGTTCTAAGGTCTTGTTGCTTGACTAATTCTTTCTGTAAATTTCCTGCTTCTTCATGCGTTTTTTTCTTGATTTCTTGTAAAGAGTCAGCTTCGTTAAACCATGTCTTGATAGAGCTAAATTCTTGAATATTAGGTAATTCTGATTTTAATTTATCGTTTTCTAAAATTGAATTTTGCTTTTGAGTTTTCAATAAAGCTAACGCTGTTTCTTTCGTTTTTTGTTTTTCTAAACCCCGTTCAATTGCCCCTGATTTTTTGCTTAATTGCGTTTGGTTTTCCAGTATTTCAATGATAATTTCTAACTCTTTGGCTTCCGTTAGAAGGCTTTCCTTTTGGTCGTATTGTGGGCGTAATAATTCAAGTTTTAGTTTATCATCAATTAACAATTTTTCAATAGCAATAAGTTGTTTTTCGTTTTTCTGAAAAACCTCCTGATTTCGTTCAAAAACCACTTTATTCGACTTTTTTAGTTCCAATAAAGACTTGAATTGTCTTGAACAGATTTCGTAAATTTTTAGTGTTTCCTCTTTTTGAGTAAAAAAATCTTTTTTGTCCTCCAAGTCAATTACTTGACTATTAAGGATTTGTATTTTTTCAGTGGCTTGTCGTAGTTCGGTGAGGGCTTTATCAAATTCATTTTCAACTTCCAATTGTTCAGATAGAACTTTAATTTCTTGTCGTGCCAATTTTAAATGAAACTCTTCGTGAGCCACCATATCGGGCGTAGCATCTCCCAATGACACTAATTGACCTTCTAAATTTGAAAGCGTTAATTTATTTTTAGTATTCAGGCTGCCTACTTTTCGACTCAAATCGTACTTATCCAAGTTGAAAAGCTCCTTCATCATCTTGGTTCGGTCATTATCTCTAAGTTCAATAAATTCTTGAAAACGCCCTTGTGGAATAATAATCGTTCGACGAAAATTCTCATAACTCAGTCCAATAACCTTTTCTGCTACATCTTCTGACGTAATTGGACTCCATTCGTCATTGAGTTTTAAGTACGCTTTTCGTTCAAAAGTTTTTACATCTTTAAAGTTTTTTGAATTACGTTTTCCCCGAACCGAAAAGCGATAATGTTGAGCATCTTTTCCTGCCAAACACTCAAAATCAATACTTAAATCATCCGAACGAAGGTTCATCATGTTGTAAGTACGGTCATCGCCTTTGTTGTTTAGGCGTTCGGTATCTCCGTACAAAGCAAAAGTAATGGCTTCCAAAATAGATGATTTTCCACTACCCACCGAGCCAAAAATTCCAAATAAAGCCGCCTCCGTCAGTTGGTCAAAATGAATTTCTTGTTCAGTTTTGTATGAGTATAATCCTTTGATTTTTAGGTATTTAGGTATCATTTTGTTTGAAATTATAAATGTGCTATTGTCAGACAATAGGGGTTTATAAAATAAATCCGTCCTTCATCACAAAGAGAAAGGACGGACTTATTACTTTTTTACGATGATTATACGTTAACTAATACCTTATTATCGTTATTCGATGTAGAGCCTTTAGTCTTCTTTCTATTTTTCAAAAACTCAGATAATGCCTGTTCTATTTCTTTCGTGATTGGCTCAAAATTTCCATTTATGTCCAAGTCAGCCATAGATAATTTTTTAAAATCAATGTTAGTTTTCATCTGGGAAGTATCTTTTAAAGAGCCTAAATGATTCAGGAGTGTCAATTATCATTACATTTCCCATGAATATTTTTGCTCCTAATGATTTTTTATAATGTTCAATCAATTTTGATTTTGAAGTAAAGGAAATGAATCCATCATAGCCTTTTTCAAATGAAGTTTTACAAGCAAATGCTACCAAATTTCCAGCTACTCCATAGTACGTTTTTTCTTTCCCTTTATTAAATTTTGCATTTTCAATAAGGTGCATATAAATAAGGTCGCCTTTGTCTTCAATGCTTATTAATCCATGAATGATGGATGGATTCTCCAATGTGACTAATTTGAAAATTTGTCTTTGTATTTCTGTCGATTCTTTAGTCCAATCAAACTTCCATTTTCCTTTTGAAAACCCTTTGTCATTTGGTAAAAAAGGCAATATGGTAGTCCTAAAACTTTCCCCTGATTTTACATTCTCAATTGAGTTTGTAAGTTTGTCAATTACTTCATTAATAGGTGACATTTATCAAAAATTTAGGTAAACAAATATAAGAAATTACTCTTGAAAATAGGAGATTTATCGAAATTCTATTTTCAATCCTCTTCCCCCTGCACTTCTCTAAATATCGCCATCAAACCCTCTGAAGGTTCTTGTCCTTTCCCGATTTTATGTTGTTTGAAATAGTTAGAAAATAACTCCTCCATACCCATTGTCAAATCAATTTGGATACCTGATTGGGTGTCTGTGTCTTGTGATTTTATCTCTGGAATAATCTGAATTAATCCTTGATGAGCTTCCTGCAAACGTCTTTTGTCGGTTACTTCCAAATAACTTTCAGACACAATCGTGATTTCAACTAAATCATTGATGTGTTCTTCCAACCAAGCTACGGCTTCGTCGATATCGGAGAACTTTCCACGCAAAAGTTTTTTGCCTTTTGTTAGAGCAATGGGTTGATAATCAATGGGTTTGTTGGGTTCTGCATTTAGCAAAACCACAAATTTTGTTTGATTTGCTTCTGCAAAACTATACGCCAAAGGGCTACTTGAATACACAATAGGACATGGATTTTTATCAATAATTTGGTAGCGATGCAAGTGTCCCAAAGCTACGTATTGCGTTTGTGCGGGAATATTTTCAGAGTAAATGGCTGATGCTCCACCTATATGCAGAATCGGTTTTTCATCATCGGGTTCTTCTGGTTGTTCGCCTCCTTTTTTCATGAAAAAGAGGTGACTTGCCAAAATATTAACGCCTTGATTATCAAAATATTTATCGGCTAATTCTTGCCAATGATTTTGTAAATGAACTCTTAATGCCTCTTCTGACTCTTCTGCCCCTAAATCTTTTTTTAAGCGTAATTCGTTGGCATACGGAGTCAATATTAAGCGTAAAGGAAAAGGACTTTCGGGAAGTTTTAATTCCACAAAACCCTTGTCTGTTTTGGTGATTTCCACGCCTGCTTGCGTGCAAAAAGACTTTGTTTCAGTGTTCGGATAACCCACAAAAATAATTCCACAAGCACGAGCCAAAGCATCGGGAACTTCAATTCTTTCTGGAGAATCGTGATTTCCTGCAATGGCAATAATTGCCCGTTTACCATTGTCAGACAAACGGTGTAAAGTGGTATATAAAAGTTCGGTTGCTTCAGATGAAGGATTAAAATTATCAAATAAATCACCTGCCACAATGACCACCTCAATGGCTTCACGGTCTGCTATTTCGCAAATTTCTTCTAAAACCTCTCGTTGTTCGTCCAATCGTGGAAAAGTGTCAAGTCGTTTACCCAAATGCCAATCGGCAGTATGCAGAATTTTCATGTTTTCTTTTAGAATTTCAAGGTCGCAAATTAATGAAATAAGACAAGTAAAGCACACTCAAACAAATAAATCTATATCTTTGCGATGTGAAAAAATATGTTGCCATATCGCTTCTTATCATTTATATGTTTTCAACGACTGAATTGTACCAGACGTTGAAACTACCCTTTTTGATAGAGCATTTCATTGAGCATAAAGAACAAAACAACAACTTAACCCTTTGGCAGTTTTTGTGTATGCACTATGCAGAAGATGATGTAAAATATGCCGATTATGAAAAGGATATGAAACTGCCGTTCAAATCACATTTTCACATGAATTATGCTACTTTTACAGCCGATTTACCTACTCAAAATCTTATATTTCCAGTATTAAGTCCTTTTATTGAAGCTAAAATTGTCAATGGTTATCAACCAACTTTTTTAACGTCTTCGTACCTTTCTTCTATTTGGCAACCTCCCAAATTTTGTTAATCATTTCTTGATTTTATAATTGCTCATGAACATCTATCCTGTTTTTGGGTATCTCTCTGTATTTCATTACGGAATTTTCAACTCTTTGTCGTAGAATAAAATTAGACCATAGATATGTCGGATAAAACAGATTAATCCCTTAACGGAGTTATGATTTTACTTCAATTTTTCGGTGTAAATCTGTTTGGTCAGTCCAATTCTTAGTCTAATTTTATTTTGCGATAAATGGTAGAGAATTCTGTTTCATAATTACTTGACTGTTCACTTTTAGTTATCAATAATTGTTAGGATTATTCTTTTTGTGAAGACTATCTAAATCCAATTTTTGATTGCTGATGTATGACAGCCCAAGTAAAACCATAATATTACTATGCTTAACAAAATCATTCATTTTTCTATCGGGAATAAACTCATTATTGGCTTATTTACGATTGCCTTGATGGTTTATGGTAGTTTTTCATTAACAAAACTTCCGATTGATGCCGTGCCTGATATTACTGATAATCAGGTTCAGGTTATTACTGTTGCTCCGTCTTTTGGGGCAACAGATATTGAACGACTTATCACTTTTCCTATCGAACAGGCGAATAATAATATTTTAGGATTAAAGGAAATTCGGAGTTTTTCCAGATTTGGATTATCCTTAGTAACGATTGTTTTTGATGATGAAACAGATATTTATTGGGCGAGACAACAAGTAACAGAGCGTTTGCAGGAGGTAAAGTCTCAAATTCCTCCCGAAATTGGCTTGCCAAAATTAGGGCCAGTTTCAACAGGTTTAGGGGAAATATATCAATATGTAATCCGTCCAAAAGTAGGTTATGAAAGTAAATATAATCCAACGGAATTGCGTACTATTCAAGACTGGATTGTGCGTCGCCAACTATTAGGTGTAAAAGGTGTTGCCGAAGTAAGTAGTTTTGGGGGAAAGTTAAAACAGTACGAAATCGCTGTCAATCCCAATAAATTACAGTCTTACAACTTAACAATCTCCGATGTTTTTACGGCTTTAGAAAAAAATAATCAAAATACGGGTGGTGCTTATATCGAAAAATCTTCCACTGCCTTGTTCATTCGTAGTGAAGGTTTAATTGGGTCAATTCAAGATATTGAAAACATTTCGGTAAAATCTACACCCAGCGGAACACCATTGTTTGTCAGAGATGTTGCAGACGTAAAATTAGGTTATGCAACTCGTTATGGAGCAATGTGTTACAATGATAAAGGAGAAGTAGCAGGTGCAATCGTAATGATGTTGAAAGGGGCAAATAGTAGCGAAGTAATTCAAAATGTTAAGGAGAGAGTTGCCCAAATCCAAAAAACGTTACCCGAAGGCGTAGTCATTGAGCCATTTTTAGACCGTACCAAAATGGTGAATAACGCTATCGGAACGGTAGAAAAAAACCTTTTGGAAGGAGCGTTAATTGTCATTTTCGTCTTGGTTTTATTTTTGGGAAATCTCCGAGCAGGGCTTTTGGTAGCTTCCGTTATTCCTTTAGCGATGCTTTTTGCTATTATCTTGATGAATACTTTTGGCGTGAGTGGAAATTTAATGAGTTTAGGGGCATTAGATTTTGGTTTAATTGTGGATGGTGCCGTAATTATCGTTGAGGCAGTAATGCACCGTTTGAGCAGTTCTCAGTTAATAGTAAACAGTAAACAGTTATCAGAAGGTAGTCAAACAACGACCATCAACCGCCTTACCCAAGCCGAAATGGATACCGAAGTGAATTATTCAGCCAGTAAAATGATGAATAGTGCAGTATTCGGACAAATCATTATTCTTATCGTTTACCTTCCCATTTTTACGCTTCAAGGTATTGAAGGGAAAATGTTTAAGCCAATGGCACAAACCGTTGCTTTTGCCTTATTGGGTGCATTCGTGTTGTCGCTCACCTATATTCCGATGATGAGTTCTTTGGTTTTGAGCAAGAAAACAAAACATACACCCAATATTTCAGATAGATTAATGGGCAAAATTGAGCAAGCGTATCAGAATACTTTAGCTAACATTTTAGGACATCCCAAAATGGTTTTAAGTACCGTTATTGGTTTGTTTATTCTTGCTATTTTTATGCTTACAACTTTGGGAGGTGAATTTATTCCTGCTTTAGAAGAAGGCGATTTTGCCGTTGAAACAAGAGTTTTGACAGGTAGTAATCTTGCTACAACCATAGAAAGTACCCAAAAAGCAGCTCATATTCTAAAATCGCAATTTCCAGAAGTTGAAAAAGTAGTTACAAAAATTGGTAGCGGTGAAGTGCCAACCGACCCAATGCCGATGGAAGCCAGCGATATGATGGTCATTTTGAAGGATAAAAGCGAATGGACTTCGGCTGAAACTTTCAATGAATTATCTGTGAAAATGACTGAAGCCCTCGAAGATGTGCCAGGAATTACCGTTGGTTTTCAGTATCCAGTTCAAATGCGTTTTAATGAATTGATGACAGGAGCGAGGCAAGACGTAGTTTGTAAAATATTTGGCGAAAATTTAGATACTTTGGCTCTGTATGCTGATAAATTGGGGAAAATTATCAATACTGTTCAAGGTGCAAAAAGCCTCTATGTTGAACCCGTAACGGGAATGCCACAGCTTATTATTGAGTACAAACGTGAAATGATTGCTCAATATGATTTATCAATTGCCGATATTAATCGAGTGGTGAATACGGCTTTTGCAGGACAAAGTACGGGCTTGGTTTTTGAAGGAGAAAAACGTTTTGATTTAGTGGTAAGATTAAATACCGAACAACGTAGAAACTTGGAAGACGTACAAAATCTCTTGATTCCAACGCCACAAGGCACACAAATACCGCTTTCTCAATTGGCAAATGTAGAAATTAAGAATGGACCTAATCAAATTCAGCGGGAAGATGCCAAGCGTAGAATTGTAGTCGGCTTCAATATTCAAGACCGTGATGTACAAAGTATCGTAACGGAATTGCAACAAAAAGTAGAGGCTAAACTGAAATTTCCAACGGGATATTATGTCACTTACGGTGGTGCATTTGAAAATCTCAATGCCGCCAAACAACGTTTAATGATTGCTGTGCCTGTTTCGTTGATTTTGATTTTTGTTCTGCTCTTTTTTGCTTTCAATTCCGTAAAACAAGGTTTATTGATT
This sequence comes from Arcicella sp. LKC2W, assembly GCF_034931005.1. Classification (NCBI taxonomy): domain Bacteria; kingdom Pseudomonadati; phylum Bacteroidota; class Cytophagia; order Cytophagales; family Flectobacillaceae; genus Arcicella; species Arcicella sp. LKC2W. Next base: position 269,633 of record NZ_JAYGIN010000011.1, on the reverse strand, counting down.
TACTCAGCCATTCCACTTTCTGCCATCGGAGGAATTTTCTTCTTAGTATTGCGTGGTTTGCCTTTTAGTATCAGTGCGGGCGTTGGTTTTATTGCCCTTTTTGGGGTTGCGGTATTGAACGGAATCGTTTTAATTGCTGAATTCAACCGACTCAAACATGAAGGTATGACCGATTTGAAAAAGATAGTTTTGGAAGGAACAATGCTTCGTTTAAGACCTGTTTTGATGACTGCTTTTGTGGCTTCATTGGGCTTTTTACCGATGGCGATTAGTAATGGGTCAGGAGCAGAAGTTCAACGCCCATTGGCAACGGTGGTGATTGGTGGATTGTTATTAGCAACCTTCTTAACGCTGTTTGTTCTACCAATTTTATACATCATTTTTGAAAAAGGCGTGAAACCATTAGACCTAAAAACAACCACGAGCATTGTTATTTTATTGACTTTATTTTCGTTGAATAATAACATCAACGCTCAAAACTCCCCTCTCCAACGGAGAGGGGCTGGGGGTGAGGTTATAACTTTACAAACTGCCATCAACACTGCAATAAGCCATAATTTAGGTGTAAAAAGTGAAAAATTAAGAGCCAATTATCAAGAGCAACTCATCAAAACGTACCATAATTTGCCAACTACTAATTTTGTAGGTGATTTCGGACAAAACAATAGTATCTATTTTGATAATCGTTTAGGAGCTTCGCAATCGTTTAGTTCTCCCAAGGTGTATGCTCGCCAAAAGGACTTACTTACAGAAGAATGGAAAGTGGTGGCTTTGGGCGTAACACTCAGAGAAGCAGAGTTGAAAAGAGCTGTTTCCGAGACATTCTACTCGCTCGTTTATTGGAACGAAAAAGAAAAATTACTACTCAAAATTGATACGATTTACGCCGAATTTCTCAGAAAAGCTGATTTACGTTTAACAAAAGGCGAAACCAATATCTTAGAAAAAACTACTGCTGAAACGCAAAGAGGCAACATCAATCTGCAATTGAAATTAGTTCGTCAGGAAAAAGAAGCCACTAAAATTCAGTTCCGATTATTACTCAATACTGATACAGACTTAGAACCAGACGTTAAAGATTTTAAAATAAAGGATATTTTAACGGCTGACGGCACCGCAGTTTCCGAGCATCCATTACTTAAAATATATAGTCAGCAGAAGCAATTGAGTATTGCCAATACGGCTTTGGAAAAAACTAAATTATTGCCAGATTTTAACGTAGGGCTTTTTTCAAGTACAATTAGAGGTGTTGGTTCAGATAATGAATATTATTCTTTGGGCAGTCGTTTTACCTCCGTCCAAGTTGGCGTAAATGTTCCGATTTTTAAATCTGCTACGAAGGCAAAAATTGCGGCTTCAAAAATGTACGAAGAAGTTGCAGAAAGTTCTTTTTTACAGCAAAAACAAGCACTTGAAAAGGAATTTCAAAAGGCATTTTTGATGTATCGGAATAATTTGGCAACCATTCAATATTACGAAAAACAAGTCTTGCCAAACGCTACCCAGATTATTCAAACTGCCAATAAGCAATTTACCAACGGAGATATTAATTATTTAGATTGGGTAATGCTCACCAACCAAGCCATTGATATTCAGGCAAATTATATTGATGCTATCAGAGAATTGAACCAAAGCATCATTCACATCAATTATTTAACATCAAGAAATTAAGAAAGGACAATATCATGAAAAATATAATTATCATTTCAAGCCTTATTTTATGTTGGGCGTGTGGCTCAAAACCTACTGCCGAACAAACTTCTGAACCCAAAAACATTGACGAAAACACGGTAACTCTTACCGCAGCACAACGTAAAAATGCCGAAGTTGTAACGGGTAGTTTAGCAAGAAAAAACATCTCATCCATCATCAAGCTGAATGGAAAAATTGATGTGCCACCCCAAAATATGATTTCCGTAAGTATGCCTTTGGGAGGATATTTGAAATCGACTAAGCTTTTACCAGGAATGTTCGTGCGTAAAGGTGAAATCATAGCCACGATGGAAGACCAGCAGTATATTCAATTGCAACAAGACTATTTAATCAATCAATCAAAATTAGTTTTTGCTGAAAAAGAATATCAACGTCAAAAGGAATTAAATCAAAGTCAAGCCAGTAGCGATAAAGTTTTTCAACAGGCAGAATCTGAATATAGAACCCTTAAAATTAATATCAGTGCTTTGGGCGAAAAGTTGAAATTAATCAATATTAATCCAAAAACATTAACAGAAGGTAATCTTTCAAAAAGCGTACATATTTATTCTGCTATTAATGGCTTTGTTTCAAAAGTAAATGTCAATATTGGTAAATACGTTAATCCATCAGATATTTTATTTGAATTGGTCAATCCGACTGATATACATTTGAACCTCAGTGTATTTGAGAAAGACCTCAATAAACTATCAATCGGACAAAAAGTGATTGCTTATACCAATAATCAACCTAATAAAAAACATCTTTGTGAGATAATTCTAATCAGTAAAGACCTTTCTCCTGAGCATATTGCTGATGTTCATTGTCACTTTGAAAATTATGATAAGAATCTTCTTCCAGGAATGTATATGAATGCTGAAATTGAAATCAAGAACAATTCAGTTTTGACTTTACCCGAAGATGCTGTGGTAAATTTTGAAGGCAAAGACTATATTTTTGTAGAAGATAAACCCAATCAATTTTCAATTGTTCCCGTAAAAGTTGGTAACAAAGAAGACGGTTTCACTGAAATCACGGATGCTGAATCATTGACACAAAAATCAATTGTCAAAAAAGGAGCTTATACTTTATTAATGAAAATGAAGAATATGGCGGAGGAGGAGTAGATATTGTTTGAACTATGATTGAACGATTTAATGAATTTAAGATTACGATGTGATTCTGAAAATCCAAAAATTATTAAATCCAATCAATTACAGTTCTACCAATTTAACCCATTTCAAACAAAAAGGGCTTTTTCTTAACGAAAAAGCCCTTTTTAATATCTATCAATTCAACGATTAAGCTAATGCAATTCTTTTGAAAGAAGAGATAGTCAAACCTTTTTGAGTTTGTTCTAATAACTGCTTAATGTTGATAGAACCGTCTTTGACAAACTGTTGGTTCAACAAAGTAGATTCTTTATAGAATTTCTCTAAACGACCTGCTGCGATTTTGTCCAACATTGCTTCTGGTTTACCTTCAGCACGAGCTTGCTCTCTACCAACTTCAATTTCACGCTCGATAGTAGCAGAATCAACACCATCTTTATCCAAAGCAACTGGCTTCATAGCCGTGATTTGCATAGCGATGTCTTTTCCAACTTCTTGAACATCAGTACCTTGAACGTTAGCAAACGCTACCAAAACACCAATTTTATTGTTAGAGTGGATATAAGAAACAACTTTATCAGAAGTTACATTTTCGTAACCAGCGATAGTGATTTTCTCACCAATTTTACCAGTCAATTCAATCATTGCTTCTTGAGCAACACGTCCGTCAGCTAAAGTAGAAGCTAACAAAGCATCTTTATCAGCAACGTTATTGGCAACTGCAGAAGCCAATAAAGCAGAAGCTAAATCAGTAAAGTCAGCAACTTTTGAAACTGGTTCAGTTTCACAAGCTAAAGCTACTAATTTACCATTTGTTCCGTCAGCACTAATTGCGATTAATACAGTACCTTCGTTTGTTTCGTTATCTGCACGTTTAGCAGCCACTTTCTGACCAGCTTTACGGAGAATATCAATAGCGGCTTCAAAATCACCACCTGCTTCAGTAAGGGCTTTCTTACAATCCATCATGCCCGAACCAGTCATTTGTCTTAATTTATTAACGTCTGCTGCTGAAATAGCCATTGTCTTGTTAATTTGAAAATTTGAAATTTATTAATTTTATGTTTTGTCAAGTATTGTTATCAAATACTAAGATAAGGTAATAGCTTAGAAATATCTTTTACAATACAATAACTTAATATAATTTTATCAATTCGATATTTTACTCAAATAGCCCACAGAAAACTATGGGCTATTTAAGCAAATGATTTTTTTATAAATCTAAGCATAAGAATTATTCATTTTCATGCTTAATCATTCATTATATTAATCTTCTTTCTCGTATTTAGCCGCTACTTTAGCTGCTTCTTTAGCTTCTTCCTCATCAGCAAGACGTTTAGCTTCTTCTTCTTCTGCTAAACGAGCGTCATCTTTATCTTGTTTGCGTTCCATCAAACCTTCTTCGATTGCCTTACCAATAGCTAAAGTAATTAAAGCGATTGATTTATAAGCATCATCATTAGCAGGGATTGGAAAATCTACTAAGTCAGGGTTTGAGTTAGTATCACACATAGCAAAAACAGGGATACCTAAACGTTGTGCTTCTGCTACTGCGATATGCTCACGCTTTACGTCAACAATGAAAAGGGCTGCTGGAAGACGAGTTAATTCAGTGATACCACCTAATACTCTTTCCATTTTCTCTTTATCACGAGACATCATCAAACGCTCACGTTTCGCTAATGCTTTTACAGTAACTTCGTCTTTCAACAACTTGTCGATAGTCCCCATTTTCTTGATAGACTTTCTAACAGTTTGGAAGTTTGTAAGCATACCACCTAACCAACGGTCAGTTACGTATGGCATTTTCAAACGACGAGCTTCTTCTGAAACGATTTCTTGAGCTTGTTTCTTCGTAGCAACAAACATGATTTTGCGTCCAGAACGAACAATACCTTTGATAGCATTGCAAGCTTCGTCTAAACAACCTAAAGTTTTGTTAAGGTCAAGAATGTGGATACCATTTTTCTCCATGAAGATAAACGGAGCCATTCTTGGATCCCACTTGCGTGTTAAGTGTCCGAAGTGAACACCAGCATCTAATAATTCTTTGTATTCTAATTGTGCCATTTGTTGCGTTAGGTATTAGGTGTTGAATATTAGTGGTTAGTAATGAAACTAAACCCTGAAATCTTATGCCTAAAACCTTAAAAGATTAAAATGAAATATGAAAAATAATAACAAGACACCGGTCACTGTAAGTCTTGTCAATTTATATTAGTATTAAGAACCAAGTATTATGTACGAAGCACAAGTGAGTAACTTGAGACATAGTACTTAATACTTGGAACATACAAATATTAACGTTTCGAGAATTGGAATTTACGACGTGCTTTCTTACGACCTGGTTTTTTACGTTCAACCATACGTGGGTCACGAGTAAGGAATCCTTCTTTTTTCAAAGCTGGACGACGTTCTGCATCAATTTCTTGTAATGCACGTGAAATTGCCAAACGAAGAGCTTCCGCTTGTCCTTTAATTCCACCACCATCAAGATTAACTTTAACGTCATAAGAACCTTCAGTTTTTGTTAAAGCGAAAGGTTGGTTAACGATAATTCTTAAAATTTCTGATGGAAAATAGTCTTCTAAAGTACGACCATTTATTAAGTATGCACCATTGCCCGGAGTCATATATAGACGAGCAACAGCCGTTTTTCTTCTTCCTAATGTATTAGTTACTTCTGCCATTTTTTTATAGAGAAGTTATCAGTCATCAGTTATCAGTTATTAGTCATCAGTTGGTTGGCGAACCTAACCCCTAATTCCTAACTCCTAATCCCTAAATAAAGATAACGATGATTAGAATTTGATTTCTTTTGGTTGTTGTGCGGCGTGTGGATGCTCAGAACCTGCATATACATACAAGTTTGTAAACAAACGACTTCCTAAACGATTTTTAGGTAACATACCTTTCACAGCAGATTCCATAATTCCTCTTGGATTTTTTGCTAACACTTCTCTTGGAGTAGCAAAACGTTGTCCACCAGGATAACCTGTGTGACGAATGTAAACTTTGTTATTCATTTTCTTTCCTGTAAAACGAATTTTATCAGCATTGATAACGATAACATTATCTCCACAATCCACGTGTGGGGTATATGAAGCCTTGTGTTTTCCACGCAAAATCATTGCGATTTGTGAACTCAAACGACCTACAATTTGATTTTCTGCATCAACGACTATCCATGCTTTTTCAACATTTGCAACGTTTGCCGAGATGGTTTTATAACTTAAAGTATCCACTTTATTATAGTTTAAAAGTCCGATATTTTTTTCTCACAGAAAGCACCTTTGCCAAAAGGCGTTACAAAATTTACTTTTACGTTGGACTTTTATTAAGATTCGCAAATGTTTCTTTTGTACATCAGACGTTGGAACGACTCTGATTTTCAATGATTTGACCTTATTTTTTTCTGAACGGGCATCCAGCCAAAATTTGGGAACGCAAAATTAGTGATTTTTTTGAGATTTCACAAAGAGAATAGTAAAAGTTTTTGTGAATTATTAGATAATATTTGAACAAGCCTTAAAATCAATGAAAAGGTTATTCAAAACGGTTTTAATTAGCGGATTTAATGATTCGATAATATAGATTTCAGATTGTAGTACATCGTTATACACAAAGTATTAATGCTACCGATTTACTGGAGAATTTGACTGGAAATAACGTGGAGAGTTGAGAAAAATAGGGATAAAAGATAAAGTGGCGAAAGCCTAATCGTAGTTTTATTGCTTTGATTGTTTAATTTCTACGTACAGCCTTAACATAAAATAAAATTAATAAGAAATTAAATAGGAATTATTTGAAATTAGTAATGAATTACATAATTTTACTCACTGATACAGTAAATATCTTAGTGAAACTGTGTATAAATGCAAATATAGAGTATATACAAAAGTATTACTCTGTTGAGTATTTATGAAGAGTTTTTATTTAAGAAACTTTGAAAACAATCCGCCGATTCTCTCAATGTCTTAGCCTGCTGTATCTTATCAAACAACCGTCTATTCGAGTATCTTGTATGATTTGAATCTGTGAATATTTGCCTACGGGTAAATGATTCTCGGCTTGAATTGTATATTCCTTACCTTCCAAAAATAATATTCAGTAATCTGTGATATTAATTTATCTCGGCCTCTTCCGCTTGGCCTTGAAAAAATTGCTGTCTTTTTTTACCCAATTGCTTTTTAATTACAAAAGCATTGTGGGCTTGTGTATGTAAGTCAATTATGTCTTTGAAGATGCTAAACATATTTTCAATGAATGTGATTAATGGTCGCTCGTGGTTTTTGTATTCCTAAAGGGATATAGAAGGAATAACTGTACCGATTAGTGTACTTCAGTAACTCTCAATAATTAAATGTTTCTAAAATTAAAACAACACAATAGCTATTCATGAAAAACTCTACTAAGTTTTTAAGCTTTAATTGTGCTGGAATGGATTATCTGCCTGACTCGAATCTATGCAAATTATCTAATTTCGGTAACAAGAATGAAGCAAATTGTATGCCAAATGTGTTAAATAGAATGAAAATGTGGATGGGATTCATGTTTTTTTTCCTATTTAGTGCTTCTATGCAGACATTTTCCCAGAATCTTCTTTCAAACAATAGTTTTGACAGTGGTACAACTGGATGGAGTGCCTCTCCCTCAGGTTCTATTTTTACATTTAGTGGGCAATATGCTTACTCTGGAAATGCTCTTACCTTAAATAACAACGACAATTGGGGGAATTATTATACTTGGCAAAGTATTACTGCGACGGCTGGGATAAAATATAATATCAGTTTTATGGCTTCAACGCATAATCCTGTATATTATGCGGCGGTTGGTTATGAATTTTATAATTCTTCAGGAATAATTATTGGAAGTAGAGTTGAAAAAAGAGTGACCGGTAGTGTTTATAATTCTTCAGGATATAGCAAATATGAGTTTTTAGGTGTTACTGCTCCAACAGGTACTACTAAATTGAGAGTAGTTGGTTATACAAATGGAACGGCATTGAAACTTGATAATATCTCGGTTTCTTTAACGTCAACTTGTAGTAATGTAACATCAGGAGGAACGATTGGTTCTAATCAGACTGGTTGTAGTGGCTTTGATCCTGTTACTTTTACGAGTGTTACTGCTCCTGCTGGTGGGGCAGGTACATTGGAGATTATATGGATGAAAAGTACAACTTCGTCTGTATTAAATTCGACTACACAAAGCCAATGGACGGTTATTCCAGGGGCAACAGGCTTGACTTATGATGCTGGACCAATTACTCAGACTACTTATTTTACTCGCTGTTCTCGTAGAGCAGGTTGTACTGCTTATGTAGGTGAGGCAAATGTGATTACAGCAACAGTAAATGCAAATTGTCAAGGAAAAGACCCTGTTTGTCTTTCTCGGAAGAGTGCAGTATCAAGTAGTAGCCTTTGTGGCGATGCTACAAAATCTTATGGTTTGTGGTTTAATGATTTGAAAAGTAGCAATAATGTTACTTGTCCATCACAATATTTTACCGTGAAATCTGGTGAATTGACAGAGTTTTGTGATGGAACAGCGATTTTAAAAGTTGTAGGTTGTGTAACTGGCGGTGGAGCAAGCGACTGTATTACTGCAACTGTAAATTATTCTGGTCGTACAGGAACGCCTCCAACGGGTAGTCCACTTACTAATACTCACTGTTCTGGATATGCTCCAAATGTGGGAAATTGGTATTATTATCCAACTTCAAATGGTACATTCTCAGGGACAGGTATTTTTGCAGGTTTGGCAGGAACTTACACACAAAATATGGCTGCATTCCAAGTTGGAACAGGTGGAAGTTTAAATGATATTTCAAAATTTGGTGCAAGTAGTTGGTTTAAAATTAATCTTACAAGTGGAGGTACTAATAATTGGACTACTGCTTCAAAAGATGGTGATATTAATATTAATTTGGGAACTGCAACAAATATTGCTTCAGTAACGGCTACGGCTAATCCAAATTCAATTTGTAAAGGTTCAAATGTTGTTTTGACTGCAACACTTGATGCTGCTTCAAAATCAGCAAGTTGTTCTCCAACATATTCATGGGTTGGTTCAAACGGATTCACAAGTACACAGGCAACTGTAACCAATACAAGCGTACAAACTGCTACTACTTATACAGTTACTGTAACTTTTACAGCGAAGAATGGTAGTAAATGTTCTGTAACGGGAACTACGGCAGTAGCACTTAGTGCAAATTGTTGTGATAATGTTACGAACGGTGGTCAGATTGGTGGAAATCAAAGAAATTGCGGTGCATTCGACCCTGCCGCATTTACCAACGTTACTTTACCTTCTGGTGGAACGGGTACTTTGGAATATTTATGGTTAAAAAGTACAACTGCTTCTACTTATACAGATGCTAATGCAAGTGAGTGGATTCCAATTGTAGGCTCTAATAGTGCAACACTTGATTTGAACAATATTTCACAAACAACATACTTCCAACGCTGTTCTCGTCGTGCAGGTTGTTCGGATTATGTTGGAGAAACAAATGTAGTTTCGGTGATTATCGACCCACTTCCAACAGCCCCAACGGTAACCCCTGCCTCAATTTGTGGTACAGGAACGGTTACGTTAGGAGCAACTTGTGGCACAGGCACAACAGCAATGTGGTATTCAGCATTGACAGGTGGAACATCAATTGCAAGTGGAGCGAGCTTTACAACACCAAGTTTGAGTGCAACGACGACTTATTATGTATCTTGTAAATCAAGTGCAGGTTGTGAGTCAGGTAGAACATCAGTAAAAGCAACGGTAACACCCAAGATTACTGACGGAGGAAAGATTCAAGCCGATGAAACTATTTGTACAGGCAGTACACCATCAAAAATCACGAATGTGACTTTACCAAATGGTGGAGTTGGTTCGATAGAGTATTTGTGGTTACAGACTACGAGTTTAACAAATGGTGTTTGTCCAGCGAACATTGCAGGTCAAACTTTGTATAGCCCAATAGCGAATACAAATACCTCAGAATATCAACCAGGAGCAATCACGACTACGACTTGTTACATTCGTTGTTCAAGATTAGCGGGTTGTACAGATTACACAGGGGAATCAAATGTTATTAAGAAAACAGTAGGTTCAATTGGCGTAGCCCCAACCGTAACAGCAGGTACAGTTTGTGGTACAGGAACAGTTACGTTAGGAGCAACTTGTGGCACAGGCACAACAGCAATGTGGTATTCAGCATTGACAGGTGGCACATCAATTGCAAGTGGAGCGAGCTTTACAACACCAAGTCTGAGTGCAACGACTACTTATTATGTAAGTTGTAAATCAAGTGCAGGTTGTGAGTCAGGTAAAACTTCGGTAGTAGCAACGGTAACACCAAAAATTACTGACGGAGGAAAGATTCAAGCCGATGAAACTATTTGTACAGGCAGTACACCATCAAAAATCACGAATGTGACTTTACCAAATGGTGGAGTTGGTTCGATAGAGTATTTATGGTTACAGACTACGAGTTTAACAAATGGTGTTTGTCCAGCGAACATTGCAGGTCAAACTTTATATAGCCCTATCTCAAACAGTAATGGTTCAGAATATCAACCAGGAGCAATCACAACAACAACTTGTTATATTCGTTGTTCAAGATTGACAGGTTGTACAGATTACACAGGCGAATCAAATGTTATTAAGAAAACAGTAGGTTCAATTGGTGTAGCCCCAACAGTAACACCTGCATCAATTTGTGGAACAGGCACAGTTACTTTAGGAGCAACTTGTGGCACAGGCACAACGGCGATGTGGTATTCAGCATTGACAGGTGGAACATCAATTGCAAGTGGAGCGAGCTTTACAACACCAAGTCTGAGTGCAACGACTACTTATTATGTAAGTTGTAAATCAAGTGCAGGTTGTGAGTCAGGTAGAACATCGGTAAAAGCAACGGTAACACCAAAAATTACTGACGGAGGAAAGATTCAAGCCGATGAAACTATTTGTACAGGCAGTACACCATCAAAAATCACGAATGTGACTTTACCGAATGGTGGATTAGGTTCGATAGAATATTTATGGTTACAAACAACGAGTTTAACGAATGGTGTTTGTCCAGCGAACATTGCAGGTCAAACTTTATATAGCCCAATTGCCAATACAAATACCTCAGAATATCAACCAGGAGCGATTACGACAACAACTTGTTTTATTCGTTGTTCAAGATTGACAGGTTGTACAGATTACACAGGTGAATCAAATGTTATCAAGAAAACAGTAGGTTCAATTGGCGTAGCCCCAACCGTAACAGCAGGTACAGTTTGTGGTACAGGAACAGTTACGTTAGGAGCAACTTGTGGCACAGGCACAACAGCAATGTGGTATTCAGCATTGACAGGTGGCACATCAATTGCAAGTGGAGCGAGTTTCACAACACCAAGTTTGAGTGCAACGACTACTTATTATGTATCTTGTAAATCAAGTGCAGGTTGTGAGTCAGGTAGAACTTCGGTAGTAGCAACGGTAAATGGAGGAGCAGCAGCCCCAACAGTAACGCCTGCCTCAATTTGTGGCACAGGAACAGTTACGTTGGGAGCAACTTGTTCAACAGGAGCAACGGCAATGTGGTATTCCGCATTGACAGGTGGAACATCAATCGCAAGTGGAGTTACTTATACAACACCAAGTTTAACTGCAACGACTACTTATTATGTTTCTTGTAAATCAAGTGCAGGTTGTGAGTCAGCCAGAACATCGGTAGTAGCAACGGTTAATGGAAGTTTATCAGGGCCATCAGCGATTAAAAATGGTACAATTTGCGGAAATGGAACAGTTGAATTAGGAGCAGTTTGTACAACAGGAACGCCAATGTGGTATGCAACGGCAACAGGTGGAACATCGTTTACAACAGGTTCAGTTTATGTAACGCCAGTTTTGACTACAACAACTTCTTATTATGTTTCTTGTAAATCAACGGCAGGTTGTGAATCTCTAAGAATTGAAGTTAAAGCAACAGTAATTGCTAAAATCACAAACGGAGGAACAATCCAAGCTGATGAAAGTATCTGTTTAGGAAAAACTCCTGCACAAATTACAAGTGTAACGCCTGCAACTGGCGGAGATGCAAATGCAGCGATTGAATATATTTGGTTACAAACAACCGCATTATCAAATGGAGCTTGTCCATTGAATGTTGTTGGTCAAAATCTTTATACTGAAATTCCAAACAGTAATACGCCAAATTACCAACCAGGAGCCATCACTCAAACAACGTGTTATATTCGTTGTGCAAGAAGAGCAGGCTGTACTGATTATATTGGTGGAGAATCTAATACTGTTAAGAAATCAGTTTTAGCTAATTGCGAAGGAAAAGACCCTGTTTGTTTATCACGTAAAACAACGGTATCAAATAGTACACTTTGTGGTGATGCAACACAATCATACGGATTATATTTTGCAGACTTAAAAGGAAATGTAGTTTCTCCAAATCAACACTTTACAGTGAAGTCAGGAGAATTAACAGAATTCTGTGATGGAACAGCCGTATTAAATTATACAGCTTGTGTAACAGGTGGAACTTCAAGCGACTGTATTAATGTAATTGTTAACTATTCAGGACGTACAGGAACACCTCCAACGGGTAGCCCAGTTGCTAATACACATTGTACAGGTTATTCACCAAATCTTGGAGATTGGTATTATTACCCAACTTCAAATGGTACGTTTACAGGTGCTGGTATTTACGCAGGTTTGACAGGAACATACACGCAAAACATGGCTGCATTCCAATTAGGAACAGGAGCAAGTTTGAATGATATTACGAAATTTGGAGCAAGTAGCTGGTTCAAAATTAATATCACAAATGGTGGTACTAATAACTGGACAACAGTTTCAAAAGACGGAGATATTAATGTTACTTTAGGAACGCCAACTACAATTGCTTCGGTAACTGCAACAGCTAATCCTACTGCCATTTGTACAGGAGGTGATGTTAATTTAACGGCAACGCTTGATGCTAATTCTAAATCTATCAATTGTACGCCTACTTATTCGTGGGTTGGTTCAAATGGATTTACAAGTACACAAGCAACAGTTACCAATACAAACGTAACGGCGTCGACAACTTATACAATAACTGTAACATTTACAGCAGCTAATGGAAGTAAATGTTCTGTAATGGCAACAACGGGTGTAACCATTAATCCAACACCTGCTACGCCAACAGTAGCATCAGGTTCAATTTGTGGTACAGGTACAGTTACTTTAGCAGCAACTTGTTCAACAGGAGCAACAGCAATGTGGTATTCAGCATTGACAGGTGGAACTTCAATAGCAAGTGGAGCAAGTTTCACAACACCAAGTTTGAGTGCCTCGACTACTTATTATGTATCGTGTAAATCAAATGCAGGTTGTGAATCAGCAAGAACACCAGTAACGGCAACGGTAAATGGTAGTGCATCAGCCCCAACGGTAACACCAGCGACAACTTGTGGAGCAGGTTCAGTTACTTTAGGAGCGACTTGTTCAGCAGGTGTAGCAACTTGGTATTCAGCTTTAACAGGTGGAACGGCTATTGCAAGTGGAGCAAGTTATACAACTCCAAATTTAACGACAACAACTACTTATTATGTAAGTTGTAAAGCAGGAACAGGTTGTGAGTCAGCAAGAACAGCAGTAGTAGCGACGGTAGTAGCTAAAATCACGAATGGAGGTACAATCAAAGCCGACGAAACACTTTGTGGAAGTGGAACACCTGCTAAAATTACGAATGTTACTTTGCCAAGCGGTGGAGATGTAAATGCAGCCATTGAATATGTTTGGTTACAAACAACGACATTATCAAACGGAGCTTGTCCATTGAATATTATTGGTCAAAATCTTTACACAGAGATTCCTAATAGTAATACGGCAGATTATCAACCAGGAGCAATCACTCAAACAACTTGTTATATTCGTTGTGCGAGAAGAGCAGGTTGTACAGATTATATCGGAGGAGAATCTAATACAGTCAAGAAAACAGTTGGTTCAGCTTCATCAGCACCTACGGTTACTTCAGGTTCAATTTGTGGCACAGGTACAGTTACTTTAGGAGCAACTTGTTCAACAGGAGCAACAGCAATGTGGTATTCGGCATTGACAGGTGGAACTTCGATGGCAAGTGGAGCAAGCTTCACAACACCAAGTTTGAGTGCCTCGACTACTTATTATGTATCGTGTAAATCAAATGCAGGTTGTGAATCAGCAAGAACACCAGTAACGGCAACGGTAAATGGTAGTGCCTCAGCCCCAACAGTAACACCAGCGACAACTTGTGGAGCAGGTTCAGTTACTTTAGGAGCGACTTGTTCAGCAGGTGTAGCAACTTGGTATTCAGCTTTAACAGGTGGAACGGCTATTGCAAGTGGAGCAAGTTATACAACTCCAAATTTAACGACAACCACTACTTATTATGTAAGTTGTAAAGCAGGAACAGGTTGTGAGTCAGCAAGAACAGCAGTAGTAGCGACGGTAGTAGCTAAAATCACGAATGGAGGTACAATCAAAGCCGACGAAACACTTTGTGGAAGTGGAACACCTGCTAAAATTACGAATGTTACTTTGCCAAGCGGTGGAGATGTAAATGCAGCCATTGAATATGTTTGGTTACAAACAACAACTTTATCAAATGGAGCTTGTCCATTGAATATTATTGGTCAAAATCTTTACACAGAGATTCCTAATAGTAATACGGCAGATTATCAACCAGGAGCAATCACTCAAACAACTTGTTATATTCGTTGTGCGAGAAGAGCAGGTTGTACAGATTATATTGGAGGAGAATCTAATACAGTCAAGAAAACAGTTACAACGCCATTTACAGTTACTCCATCAACAAATGCAAATGCAGTTTGTGCAGGAACAACAGTAAGTATTACGTTGTCAACAACCGCAACTGGAACGGTTTCTTATTCATGGACAGGTCTAAACGGATTTACTGCCAACACAAAAGACGTAGTTATTGCAAATTCAACGATTGCCAATAATGGAGTTTATACTGTTTCAGTTTCAAATGGAACAGGTTGTAGTGCAGTAGCAACAGTAAATGTGAAAATTACCAATTGTTTGAAATTAGGTGATGCAGTTTTCAACGATAAGAATAACAACGGAAAACAAGATGCAGGTGAGTTAGGTATTGCAAATGTAAGCGTGAAGTTGTACGATAGTGCTAATAACTTAGTAGGCACGGCAACAACTGATGCAAACGGAAAATATCTATTCTCAAATTTAGCACCTAATGATTATGTAGTTGAGATTTCAGCACCAACGGGTTATAAATCATCAACAGGAACAGTAGGTTCAGCAACAGGTTCAGCAGAACCCGCAGTTGCCCCTGATAATAATGTAGATGGCGATGATAACGGAACGACTATAAGTGGACAAACTATCAGAACAAAACCTGTAACCTTAACAGTAGCAGGTGGAGATAACTTAACCGTTGATTTTGGATTATTTAAACCTGCACAAATTGGAGATTATGTATTCCGTGACTCAAACGGTAATGGAAAGCAAGATGTAGGTGAAGGTGGAGTATCAGGCGTTACTGTGAAATTGTACGATAGTGCAAACAACGTAATCGCAACTACTACAACAGATGCAAATGGTAAGTATCTATTTGATAATTTAATTGCAGGTAATTATATTGTTGAGTTTGTTAAATCGACTATCGGTTCAGGATTTAATTTCTCTCCAAAAGGAGCAACTACTTCCGATAAAGATAGTGATGCAGACTTAACAACAGGTAAAACAACTGTTATTACTTTAACAGAAGGACAAGTAAATAAAGATATTGATGCGGGTGTAACAACTCCATGCGATACTGATACAACTCCTCCAGTATTGAGTACGTGTCCTGCGGACATTATTATCAAAACAAGAGGAACATCTGCAATCATTACTTGGACAGAACCTACGGCAACGGATAATTGTGGAACAGTTGTATTAACTTCTACAAGTGTATCAGGTGGTCAGTTTCCAGTTGGAACAACAACCGTAATTTACACAGCAACAGATGCCAAAGGAAACAAAGCAACTTGTTCATTTGTAGTAAATGTAGTGAAAATGGTTACTTGTGATGTTGATACACAAGCTCCAGTATTCTATGATTGTCCAACCGACATTAGCGTAGTAACCACTGGAACAACAGCAGTAGTTCTTTGGGATCATCCAGCAGTAGGAGATAATTGTGGTATTCCAGAAATTACTTACAATTTCGAACCAGGAATGTTATTTCCAGTTGGTATTACAACGGTAACTTATAAAGCCGTAGATGCGAAAGGAAATACCTCTTATTGTTCATTCAAAGTAACTGTAACGAAGAAAACAACAACTTCAACAATTACTAATGCAGCAGCGAGAGTAGCAGTAACGGAAGAAGTAACATTTGCTGATAATGTAACAATTTATCCAAATCCATCAAATGCAGATTGTTCTATTGAATTATCGGCAGAATTGATGAGAGCAAACAAAAGTGTAGAAGTAAGCATATTGAGTGCAGCAGGCAATGTTGAGTTCGCTCAAACAGCCACAGGTACAGAACGCACAAGCGTAAAAGTACCAGTTGAAAATATGCCATCAGGAACATATTTTGTCAATGTAGGTTTAGAAAATGGTCGAATGATTATCAAGAAATTACAAATTGTAAAGTAGTCATATTGATAATAATTAATAAAAACCCTCATAAGTCATAGATTTATGAGGGTTTTGTTTTTTGAGGCTGATTAAGTATACACTTCCGAATATATTTATAAAAATACATGGCTTTACTGAGTAGCAACGTTTGATGTCATGCAAAACGATAACAAACGTAAAACTTAATGTTGGTATAAAATAATACGTTTAAACTTGCCTGAATATTGAACCAATACTATATTTGTGCATAAAATGGTTTAAAACTATCTGCATTTATTTTCATGTTGTTCAAAAAGAACCTATTAGATTATTTGACTATTACTTTCAAATTGTCGTTTCTACTTTTTGTATCCCCTTCTTTTTGCCAAAGTAAGAATACTTCCTTTGTCGATTATCTCTCTGTTTATCAAAAGTATATAAGTAATATTAGGGGCGGAGAATGCCAAATGTACCCTTCTTGTTCAAATTTTTCTCTAAGTGTTTTCAAGGAATATAATGTACTACAAGGTTTTTCGCTTACAGCAGATAGACTTCTTAGGTGTAGCCATGACATAACCAATTATGACTTGTCATTACAAAATCAAAAACTTAGGCTTATTGATTTTGTTGACAGTCGGGATAACTCTAAATATGTTCTTGGTTTGAATATGCCACTTTATGCTTATTCTGACACTATAAAAGATGCCTCAAAAAATCTAAAATTTATTAAGTATTTGATTAATAAAGGCTTACATCAACAAGCACTTTTAGAAATAAATAGGGCAATTTTTAATAAGGAATTGGGCGTAGATAATGTTGAAATTTATACAAACTATATAATTTGCCTTCGTGCAATTGATGAAAGTGAGAAAGCCCTATTTGATTATGAGATTGATTTTCCTGTGAATATTAAAGATAACCCCAAAATCGTATTAGAAATCGGGAATACATGGAAGGAACTAAAAAATTATTCGAATAGTATTCAGCAATATAAAAAAGTAATTTCCATTGAAAATAAAGACACTACATTGATTGATGAAGCTTGGATGTTAAAAGGAATTAGCCATATCAAACTGGTTCAATTAGATAGTGCAAAAAAATCATTTGAAAAGGTCTCAAATACAGGTTTTTATGGGAAAAATGCAGCTAAAAATATAGAGTTAATAGTGAATGTAAATACACAAAAAAGTAAGAATGCTGTTTGGGGAGGTATTTTAGGCATAATTCCAGGAGCAGGATATTTATATGCTTCACATAAACAAACAGCCCTCTCTTCATTAATTATCAACTCATTATTTGCTTACGGAGCTTATACATCTTTTAAAACCAATAATGTAGGAATTGGAATTCTTGCATCTGTAATTGGAGTAGCTTTTTATATTGGAAATATTCAAGGCTCTATAAAGAGTGTTAAAAGGTTTAATCAAACCCGAAGAGACACACTTCTAAACCGAATTAGTTTAAATTTTTCATATTAATTTTTTACCCTAAATTTCTGTATCATGTTAAAAAAATTTATTAATCCATTAGTAGCTAAACCTACTGCTTACCTATTACTTATCTGTTTAAGTTTGTTCTCTTTTAAATCAGGTAATGTTCGTGAAGTTTCATTACAAGCAGGAACCCCCATTGCATTAGAGACAGTTCAAAGATTGGCTTCAGATGCTGTTCAGGCAGGACAAACTGTAGATTTTAAGGTTAGAAGTGATATTAAAGTTGGAGATGTGGTTGTTATCAAAGCAGGGTCAATTGCTAAAGGCTTAGTAACCCGTGCTAATATTGCAAAAGGATTAGGGAAAGAGGGGCAAATCGAAATTCAAATTAAAAGCGTTTCTTCTGTTGATGGACAACAGATTCCAGTAGTTGGCAATAATATTTATAGACAAGGAGAGGACAAACAGACTTTAGCAATTGTTTTAGGAGTTGTACTTTGTATCTTATTTTTAACAATGAAAGGTAAAAATGCTGAAATTCCAGCGGGGACAACTATTGATGCCAATACAGCTACCAATATGATGATCAGTATCAATTAATATAATAGTAAACATAAAAACCCTCATAAGTCATAGATTTATGAGGGTTTTGTTTTTTATTCTATTTCAGAAACTTTATCCAAATATTCTTTTGTTAAAAATGTGAACGTAACTTTGTAAAGCAATGGTTAACGGAAAATAGTGAAAGGTTAAGCGTTTTGACATTCACTCAATCACTCATTTACTCAATCACTCATTGAAAAAAGGAGCTAACAATACATACTTCGGGAATATCAAAGAAGGCATTAAATCTTCTCTGAAAGGACTTTCTTTGTCTTGGCGACACCTCAAAGAAGCTCGTCAGAGTAGAAAACCCATTTTTGTCGATAATCCAGATTATTTCAAACAACAAACAGGTATCGTCACGCTTCAGTATCCACACGAGCAACTGCCTTTACCAGACAATGGTCGTTATCAATTAGATAACGAAATGGACGATTGTATTGTCTGTGATAAATGTGCCAAAGTTTGCCCTGTTGATTGTATCGAAATTGAACCAATCAAAGCAACAGGTATTGCTGGTTATGCTTCCGATGGTTCAGCGATTCGCCTCTACGCTGCCAAGTTTGATATTGATATGGCAAAATGTATGTTCTGTGGGCTTTGTACAACGGTGTGTCCAACAGAATGTTTAACCATGACACATGAGTACGATTTCTCAACCTTCGATGTGAAAAATCATAACTTTGAATTCGGAAATCTAACAGCTGAACAATCGCAAGAAAAAAGAGACCTTTATGAACAATTCATGGTTGAAAAAGAAGCGATGAAGTTACAGAGTAAGGTTAAGAGTACAGAGAATAAAGAACAGAGTTTAGAGAATAGAGAAGAAAAAGCTGAAGAAGCACCAAAGCCAAAACCTGCTTTCAAACCTGCCTTTAAGAAAGCGGTTATTGATGAAAATAAGGAACAAAATTTAGAGAATAGAGAACAGAGCTTAGAGAATAGAGAAGAAAAAGCAGAAGAATCACCAAAGCCCAAACCTGCTTTCAAACCTGCCTTTAAGAAAGCGGTTATTGATGAAAATAAGGAACAAAATTTAGAGAATAGAGAACAGAGTTTAGAGAATAGAGAAGAAAAAGCAGAAGAATCACCAAAGCCAAAACCTGTTTTCAAACCAAAGTTTAACAAACCCGCAGTTTCAGCAGAAAAAACAGAGCTTGTAGAAAACATCGAAGCAAAAGCAGAGGTAACTCCCAAACCAAAACCTGTTTTCAAACCAAAGTTTAACAAACCCGCAGTTTCGGAGGAAAAATCTGAGCTTGTAGAAAACATCGAAGCAAAAGCAGAGGTAACTCCCAAACCAAAACCTGTTTTCAAGCCAAAGTTTAACAAACCCGCAGTTTCGGAGGGGAAAACTGAAATTGTAGAGAATAAAGAACAGATTGTTGAGGATATTGAAGCAAAAGCAGAGGTAACTCCCAAACCAAAACCTGTTTTCAAGCCAAAGTTTACAAAACCCGCAGTTTCAGCAGAAGAAACGGAGATTTTAGAAAATAAAGAACAGATTGTTGAGGATATTGAAGCAAAAGCAGAGGTAACTCCCAAACCAAAACCTGTTTTCAAGCCAAAATTTACAAAACCCGTAGTTTCAGCAGAAGAAACGGAGATTTTAGAAAATAAAGAACAGATTGTAGAGGATATTGAAGTTCAAGCTGAGGAGGTAAGTCCCAGACCCAAACCTGTTTTCAAACCAAAGTTTAAAAAGCCAGATTCAGGAGAAAATACATAACCATTTACTTGCATTTTCTCTCCAAAAATTGCTTAAATAACTCATAACTCATAACCAACCTTGATTCAATACATTTTCATAGCTTTTGTAATTCTGACTGTAATTTCTGCGGGAGTTGTTTTATGGTCTAAAAATGTCCTTTATGCCGCATTTAGTTTGCTCATGACTTTTTTAGGAATGGCAGCGTTGTATGTTTTGGCAGGAGCAGATTTTTTAGCTATTACCCAAATTCTTGTGTATGTGGGCGGAATTTTAGTCTTGTTGATTTTTGGAGTAATGCTCACCAATCAGACGGGGAACAAGCAAAATGTTAAAAATGATATTTTTACAGAAAGTACCAACAGAGTATTAGGTTTTTTAATAGCAGGTGGCGTTTTTGGGTTGTTATTTTACACATTTGCACGAGCCAATTTTGTAAATGTTCAAAATGCTCTATTTGAAACCGTTGAGCCTACTGCCACCACCCAAACAATTGGTATCCAATTAATGACTAATTTCGTTTTACCTTTCGAGGCATCAGGGATTTTATTAATGGCAACCTTAATTGGTGCTGCTTATTTGAGTAAAAAAAGTATAAAAGATGTATAGGCATCAAACAATACATGGACAATAGTTTTCTTCCATATTATCTGCTCACAAGTGCTTTGCTTTTTAGCATTGGCTTAGGAGTTGTTGTTACCAAACGTAACGTTATTGTGGTTTTGATGGGGATTGAATTAATGCTGAATGCCGTAAACCTGAATTTGGTTGCATTCAGTAAAAATGACCCCAATCTGCAAGGACAAATGTTTTCACTCTTTGTGATTGTTGTTGCCGTTTGTGAATCGGTGGTAGCTTTAGCCATTATTCTAAAAGCTTACGAATATTTCAAAACCGTCAATCTTGATGAAATAAGTGAAGTGAAAGAAATGTAGTACAGATTTCCAATCTGTCTTTAAATAATTTCAATCAGTAAATACAGGCTTCCAACCTGTCTTTAAATAATTTCAATCAGTAAATACAGGTTTCCAACCTGTCTTTAAATAATTTCAATCAGTAAATACAGATTAGAAACTTGTATTACTTCAAAAAACACAAATCAGCAAATGCAGGTTAGAAACCTGTCCTACTTAAATATATGTCAAAAACTAAATTAGCAGCAGAGTCATTAACCACCATGACCGAAATGATTTTCCCGAATGATACCAATACATTAGGTAATTTAATGGGCGGAAATTTGATGCGTATGATGGATGTGGTAGGAGCGATATGTGCTCAAAAACACTCAAACCGAATTGTTGTTACAGCATCGGTGGATAATGTTTCTTTCAAAGAATCAATTCCTTTGGGAAGTGTCGTAACCCTTCAAGCAAAAGTAACCCGTGCATTCAGTTCTTCAATGGAAGTTGTGATTGATGTTTGGGCTGAAAATATTCCTGCTCAAGAGCGAGTTTCAACCAATAAAGCATTTTTTACCTTTGTTGCCGTTGACCAAAGTGGTCGCCCGATTGATGTACCACAACTGATTACTGAAACGGAAGAAGAAAAAGCCTTGTATGACGGAGCGTTACGTCGTCGTCAATTGCGTTTAGTTTTAGCAGGCAGAATGAATCCTTCTGAAGCAGTAGAATTACGGTCTTTATTTGAAGTTTAGATAAATATTTATCTCCAAAATAACAAAGCCTTTCTGTTCATGTCAACAGAAAGGCTTTTTCATAGATTTAAGGTAGATTCAGAGGAATAAACTATGAAACACTGATTAAGCCCATTGTATTATCCAAAGTAGTTCCTGTAATAGTATAAGCAGCCGTCAAAGATCCACCCGATTGATAGATAAATCCTTGAGTAGCAACGTTGTCCGTTCCCCAAACTACGTCAGCATGAAGCCATAAAGTTGCTCCATTAGGTACGCCCAAAGTGCCTGGGTCAACAGTATCTGTTTGTCCAAGAGGGAAGTTTGAACCACTTTTTGAACGTTGTTTTTGTAGATTTTCGTCCAAATAATCAAATGAAATTGAAACTACGAAACCGCCTCCATTGTGAAGACTAAATTTACCAACTGATTGTGCCATTGTATGAGTTATTTTGATGTGTTTCGTTCGCATAATTCCGTGTTGCGAACTTCCACGCCTCATTTGTTTTTGAGTGATACAAAGTTGGCAGAAAACAATTGGCTGTGACAGGGTAAAAAAGCCTGTTTTGAAATACAAGTATTTTTACGCATTTATGGAGGTATTTCTACTGAATTGGTTCAAACGTCCACGTTTGAACCACCAAAGTGTCCACGCTCACACAAACAATTACAATCAAACCACCTCAACTCTTTCCGAAGAAAAAGCCACAGGTTTATCCGAAAATAAAACCTTCGTAGCTGCCCAAGTAGTTTTGAATAATTCAGAATCTCGATAAATATTCAAATGCTCTTCTGAATTCCAATAACTATATGTCATCAAAATATTGGGCGTGTTTTTGTCTCGCAATAACTCTAAATGCTGGCAACCATCAAAAGCCCTAATGTATTGTTTGGAACGATTGAAAATATCCAAAAACGCTTCAGTTTTATCTTCCTGAAAAGTCATTCTAACGATTCTAATAATCATATTTGTATGTTCGTAAAGGAAATCAATAATCAATTTTATTTGTTTGCTCGCTCCATAATTGAAACGCTTTTTTGGCTTCTTCACGTCCAAGTGGAATCATTTCAATTTTTCGTTCTGCAAGTGGCAGTGGAATTTCATCGTAAATAAAAGCATCGTCAAAACCAGCAATAGCGGCATCTTCTCGGGTGTTGGCGAAATATACACGGGCGGGTCTTGCCCAATAAATTGCTCCCAAACACATCGGGCAAGGTTCGCAAGAAGTGTATAATTCGCAATCTGATAACTGAAAAGTTCCCAAGTTTTTACACGCTTCCCGAATCGCAACCACTTCAGCATGAGCCGTTGGGTCATTGGTAGAAGTTACTTGATTATGTCCTTCGCCCACAATTACGCCATTTTTTACTACAACAGCCCCAAATGGACCTCCTTTTCCCTCTGAACTCCCTTTGATAGATAGTTCAATGGCTCTCTGCATAATTTTTTCTTTTTCCATATTATTAATTTGTTTGATGAATTTTATAGGTAAATGGTGTTCGATTTTAGTCGTTAATATTCCGTGCGAAACTAAAACCGAACACCATTCACAAAGCTATTAATTTACACATTATTTTTGCGAGTCCAAGCTAAATACCTCCAATGAAAATATTTAAAATATTCGCTAAAATCCTTTTAGGTTTAGTTGTTTTCCTAATCATTTGTTTAGTTTTTACCATCGCTCCCATTGACCGAGATGATTATCGACAAATGCGATATTATCAAAAAATGGGCGAAACGCTCAATGCTTGGCAACCACAAAGAGATTCAGCAGATGCTTTTAAAGCAGGCTGGGCAATTGTCAATTTGACACCCAACAAACCCACGCCAACCGCAGGTTATGGCAAAAGGCAAGGAAAATTGTATCAATACGTCCATGATTCAGTTTATGTACGTGCTATGGTTTTTTCTAATGCTCAAAAGCCAATTGCCGTTGTGAGTTGTGACCTCCTGATTTTTCCTCCAGAAGTAACCATTTTACTAAAAGAAAAACTCAAAACAATTGGTTTCGATTGGTCGCAGGTGTACGTGGGAACGACTCACACTCACAACAGTTTGGGTGCTTGGGGTAAAAATACCGTTGGAGAATTATTTGCTGGAGAATATAGCCACCAAACCGTCAATCATATTGCTGATAAGGTTTTGGAAGCCATCAAAAAAGCCAATACAAATCAGCAAACGGCTAAAGTTGGTTATGCTGAAATAAATGCAAAAGAGTTAGTATTTAACCGTTTGGTCGGAGATAAATTAGGTACAACCGACCCAATGATTCGGGTTTTGAAGATAGAGAAAACAACAGGCGAAACAGCCATTTTTACTACGTTTTCAGCTCATGCTACAACTTTAGGTGATGATAAAAACTTTCTTTCGGCTGATTATCCAGGAGAATTAGTAAAACAACTTTCTCAATCCGCCAATTTTGTCGCTTTCATGGCGGGAGCAGTGGGCAGTACAGGGCCAGTAGGAGAGGAGCTAAAAGATGATTTTCAACAAATGAAAAATATATCCGATGGTGTTTCTAAAAAGATTTTGTCGGAAATTCCCAAGATAAAATGTGAAACCATTAAACAATTGTCTTTGGCTACATTTGATATTTCGTTAAGAAATCCACAAGTAAGGTTCTCCGAAAATTGGCGAGTTCGTCCTTGGGTTTTCAAAACGCTTTTTGGCGACTATCCTGCCGAAATGAAAGCACTCAAAATCGGGAATAACATTTTAATTGGCACACCTTGCGACTATTCGGGAGAATTAATGCCCGAAATTATCAGAACGGCTCAATCTAAAAATCTTAACCTCATCGTTACCAGTTTTAATGGAGGATATGTTGGGTATATCACCCACGACCGCCACTATGATTTAAACGCCTACGAAACCAGAGTTATGAATTGGTACGGCCCACAAAATGGCATTTATTTTCAAGAAATCATTCAAGAGATTCTCAATAAATATTGATAAAAAGATACATATATTAGAGAAGATTTTAAATCTTTGAAAAGGTTTTGCAAAAGTCTCAAAATATTCATTTGCTTATCTCGTATTGATTAAAGCTAAATATTACCCAATTTTAAGATTAAAATAATATCGTAAACAAAATTTTATAAGTAAATTGCGACTTAATTCAAGTAGAAATGAAAAAATAGAAATGCCGATAAGCATTGCTATTTTAATAGCAACTTATGACTTTCTGTAAACAATTAATGTAAGTGCTTGAAAATCAAACAAATTATGAATTACCAACCATCTGATTATCTTCCTGTCCTTGTACAATTAGGAGCAGCCTTAGCTTTCATCATTGGAACAATGATTGCCACTCACTGGCTTGGACCAAAGCGTCATAGTAAACTTAAAGATGAGGTTTTTGAATGTGGTATCGAATCTGTGGGCGATGCAAGAACTCCAATCTCAGTAAAATATTTCTTAGTAGCTATCTTATTTGTACTTTTTGACGTAGAAATTATCTTCATGTATCCTTGGGCAGTAAACTTTATGGGTTGGGTAAAATCTTCATCAGCCCTTGCAATGGATATGTTCTTAGAAATGATAGTATTTATGGGATTACTTTTGGCAGGTTTCATTTATGTAATCAAGAAAGGCGTTTTAACTTGGGAAAAATAAAACAGTAATCTATTAAATCGTTATCAGCAATAAGTTTTTAAAAACCTTTCTGAATAACACATAGTTTTAATTGATATTACTGATAAAATAATTATTTTTAATAAAAGGAATAACCTATCATTTACGGGTAACTGTTCATCATTAGCGGTTCGCCGCCCGACTGTTCACTGATAATTGATAACTGTTCACTGAAAAGAATGAGCGATAGAATAATAAAAACAGTTGATGCACCCGCTGGACTTGAAGGACAAGGTTTCTTTGCGGGCAAATTAGATGATTTCGTAGGTCTTGCACGTGCTAATTCTCTTTGGCCTCTACCATTTGCAACGTCATGTTGTGGTATCGAATTCATGGCAACTGCAGGGGCTCATTACGATATTTCACGTTTTGGTTCTGAGCGTATGTCATTTTCGGCACGTCAAGCAGACGTTTTGATGGTGATGGGAACAATTGCCAAAAAAATGGCTCCCGTTTTGAAACAAGTTTACTTACAAATGGCTGAACCTCGTTGGGTTCTTTCAGTTGGAGCTTGTGCATCTTCGGGTGGTATTTTTGACACTTATTCTGTATTGCAAGGCATTGACCGTGTAATTCCTGTGGACGTTTACGTACCAGGATGCCCACCACGTCCAGAACAAATTTTGGATGGTTTTATGCAAATTCAAGAATTAGCAAAATCAGAACAAAGAAGAAGAAGAGAATCAGACGAATATAAAGCCCTTTTAGCTTCTTACGGAATCGAATAACAGTTATCAATTATCAGTCACCAGTTATCAGAAAATAGTTTTAATACTGTTTACTGCTTACTGTTTACTGTTCACTGACCAATGAGCAACGAACAAATAGCACAAGATTTAGTCGCACAATTTGGCGAAGAGAGAATCTACGGTATCACAGAAAATTACGGTATTTTAAACGTAACGACTTCTACCGAGACTATCATTCCGTTGATGCACTATTTATATCAACATCCAACGTTCAAGTTTCAATTTTTGACTGACTTAGGAGGAATTCAATTCCCCGATGTTCCAAGTCATGAATTTGGCGTTATTTACCATTTGCATAGTCTTGAAAACAACGTAAGATTAATTATCAAACTTTATGTTTCACGAGACAATATCGCAGTGCCAACCCTTACAGGTTTGTATGCCTGTGCAAACTGGATGGAACGTGAAGCTTTCGATTTCTACGGAATTACTTTTACAGGACACCCTAAAATGGAAAGAATCTTGAACGTAGAGGACATGGATTATCACCCAATGCGTAAAGAATATCCGTTGGAAGATGCCACACGTGAAGATAAGATTGATGCCTTATTTGGGCGATAAAACTCAAAAAATGGATAATACAATAATATCTCGAATAACGCTTAATCAGGAGGTTTGTCAAGGCAAACCTACTATTAGAAATATGCGTTTTACTGTAACTCAAATGTTAGAATTAGTAGCATCAGGAATGACTTTTGAGGAAATATTAGAAGATTATTCGTTTATTGAACGGGATGATATTTTAGCTTGTATGCTATATGCCTCACGAATTTCAGATGCAAAAACTTTAATTCCTTTAGCAGCCTGATGTTTAATTTCTTTGTAGATACGCAGACAGCACCACGATTAGCCAGATATTTAAAGAGTAAAGGTTATGAGTCGATTCATGCAATGAACTATAAGGACGATGGGCATTTGATGAAGGATAAGGAAATCACAGAGGTCGCAATTAATGAAGATTGGATTATTATTACCAAAGACTCTGATTTTTTAGATAATTTTTATCTTAACGGAAGTCCTCCTAAAATTATTCATTTGAGAATTGGAAATATTACAAATAATGAGTTGTTGGGTTTATTTGAAAATCTGATAAAACTATTACTTGATGGTTGTAATTTAATAGCCTTTGATAAAGAAAAATTAGTTGGATATTGATATATAATATGGCTGAAATAGCATTAGTGTCGAACCCAAATGTGGGATTAACCAAGGCACAAGAAAATAAAAAATATGTGAACGACCTTTCGACCCTAAACTTAGGTCCGACACACCCAGCAACACACGGAATTTTTCAAAACATCTTAACGATGGACGGAGAAACAATCGTAGATGCTGAACAAACGGTAGGATATATTCACCGTGCTTTTGAGAAAATCGCCGAACGTCGTCCGCTTTATCAAATCACAACGCTTACTGACCGTATGAACTACTGCTCGTCGCCAATCAATAACATGGGATGGCACATGACAGTAGAAAAACTTTTAGGTGTTGAAGTTCCTAAAAGAGCTCAATACATCAGAGTTATTATGATGGAATTAGCACGTATTGCTGACCACATCATTTGTAACTCAATCTTGGCAGTAGATACAGGGGCTTTAACAGGATATTTCTATGTTTTTGAGTGGCGTGAACACATTTACGAGATTTATGAAGAAATGTGTGGTGCCAGATTAACGACCAATATGGGACGTTGCGGAGGCATGGAACGTGATTTATCGAAAGAAGCAATTCGTAAAATAAATGTTCTTTTAGATGACTTTCCTAAGGTGCTTTTAGAATTTGAAAGTATGATTAAACGTAATCGTATTTTCATGGACAGAACTCAGAACGTAGGAATGATTTCGGCAGAACGAGCATTGAATTATGGTTTTACAGGGCCAAACCTTCGTGCAACTGGTGTTGATTATGATGTGCGTGCGATGAATCCATATTCTTCTTATGAAGATTTTGAGTTTGAAATACCAGTTGGAACAAAAGGTGATACTTACGACCGTTTTTTGGTGCGTGGTGAAGAGATGTGGCAAAGTTTGAGTATCATCAAACAGGCTCTACAAAACCTGCCCGAAGGACCTTATCATGCTGATGCTCCACAATATTATTTGCCTGAAAAACAACAGGTTTATTCTAATATGGAAGCATTGATTTACCATTTCAAAATAGTAATGGGCGAAATTGATGCACCAGTTGGAGAAGTTTATCATTCTGTAGAAGGTGGAAATGGAGAATTAGGTTTCTACTTGGTATCAGATGGCGGAAGAACCCCGTATCGATTGAAGTTCCGTCGTCCAAGTTTCATTTATTACCAAGCATTCCCAGAAATGGCAATAGGTACAACCCTTTCAGATGCAATCATTACGATGTCATCAATGAATGTAATTGCTGGAGAATTAGACGCTTAGCAGAGATAATGCGGTTCGCCGCTTGAATTAATAATTAATAGTTCAGAGGTAAACCCAATGAACATTGAATAATTTAGAGAAGAGTTTAGGTTAAACTCCACAATCCTAAATCAAGAAATGACCAATACGCAAACCATACAGTTTCCAGCCAGTACGTTGGAAAAAGTTCATGAAATAATCAAGCGTTATCCAGAAGGAAAACAAAAATCAGCCTTGTTGCCCGTTTTACACTTAGCTCAAGCAGAGTGGAAATGGTGTTCGTCAGAAGTGATGGACTATGTAGCAAGTTTGTTAAGTATCAAGCCTGTTGAGGTTTATGAAGTTGCATCTTTTTATACGATGTTTCACCTTGAACCAGTTGGAGACCACGTAATTGAGTATTGTCGTACAGGTCCTTGTTGCTTAATGGGAGGTGTAGAAGTCTATGACCATTTGAAAGCTAAATTGGGAATCGAAACAGGAGAAACAACCGCTGATGGTAAATTTACCGTGAAAGAAGTAGAATGTTTAGCTGCTTGTGGTTGGGGACCAGTTTTCCAAATTCGTGAAAAATATTACATGAATTTGACAACTCAGAAAGTAGATGAAATTATTGAGGAGTTATCTAAATAGTTAATGCTGAAATTAATCGGCCCAATGGTCGATAATTGATAAAGAATACAAGGATTACAAATGAAAATATTAACCGAACATATTGACGTACAGGGTATTGAAACCATTGACGTTTTCAGAAAAAATGGTGGTTACGCAGCCGTTGAAAAAGCCTTGAAAAAAATGACTCCCGACGAAGTAACGGAGGAAGTTAAAAAATCAGGACTTCGTGGACGTGGTGGAGCAGGCTTCCCGATGGGAATGAAATGGTCTTTCTTAGCTAAACCAGAAGGTGTGCCTCGCTATTTAGTTTGTAATGCTGACGAATCAGAACCTGGTACTTTCAAAGACCATTATTTGATGATGAAATCGCCTCATACGTTAATTGAGGGCATGATTGTTTCGTCTTATGCTTTGGGTGCCAATACTTCGTACATTTATATTCGTGGAGAATTAATGTATGTGGCAACTATTCTTGAAAAAGCCATCCAAGAGGCTAAAGATAAAGGTCTTTTAGGTAAAAATATTCTGGGTTCAGGTTACGACCTTGAGCTTCATGTACAATTGGGCGGAGGAGCATATATTTGTGGAGAGGAAACCGCTTTATTAGAATCATTAGAAGGAAAACGTGGTAATCCACGTAATAAACCCCCATTTCCAGCCGTAAAAGGCTTATGGCAATGTCCTACCGTTGTCAATAACGTAGAATCAATTGCTGCAACTTCTTGGATTGTAAATAATGGAGGAGATGAATACGCTAAAATTGGTATTGGTCGCTCAACAGGTACTAAATTGATTTCTGTTTCTGGACACGTTCGTAAGCCTGGGGTTTATGAATTGCCACTTGGAATTACCGTTGAAGATTTTATTTATGCTGATGAATGGTGTGGTGGTATCCGTGATGGACATAAGCTGAAAGCTGTTGTGGCTGGAGGTTCATCAGTGCCAATTCTCCCTGCGGAATTGATTTTAAAAACTACCAATGGCGAAAATCGTTTAATGTCTTATGAATCACTTTCAGACGGAGGTTTTGCCACAGGAACAATGTTAGGTTCTGGTGGATTTGTTGTAATGGACGAAACAACTTGTATTGTTCATAATACTTTGACTTTCGGACGTTTTTATCACCACGAATCTTGCGGACAATGTTCTCCATGTCGTGAGGGGACGGGTTGGATGGATAAAGTTTTGCATAGAATTGAACATGGAAAAGGTCGCCAAGAAGATATTGATTTATTGGTTGATGTTGCCAAGAAAATCGAAGGAAATACTATTTGTCCATTAGGAGATGCTGCCGCTTGGCCAGTTGCTGCTGCGATTCGTCACTTCCGTGATGAATTTGAATGGCACATTAATCATCCAGAAAAAGCTACTGCAAAAGGAGCAGTTTTCATGCGTGAAGGAGCAAGTTGGAGTCTTTAATTTGAAATTTTGAGAAAATGAAAGTTACAATAGATAATATTACGATTGACGTAGAACCAGGAACTACCATCATGAATGCGGCTCGTCAAATTGGGCCACATATTGCTCCACCTGCGATGTGCTACTACGAACCTTTAAAGGCTTCGGGTGGTAAATGTCGTGGTTGTTTGGTAAAAGTAACCGCTGGTTCTGAAAAAGACCCACGTCCAATGCCAAAACTTGTACCTTCGTGCATTACGCAAGTACAAGACGGTATGATTGTGGAAAATACTATCAACGAACAAGTATTAGAAACTCGTAAAGGTATTGTTGAATTCTTGTTGTTAAATCACCCGTTGGATTGCCCAGTGTGTGACCAAGCAGGAGAATGTCATTTACAAGATTTCTCATTTGAACATGGTGTTTCAAAAACTCGTACGGTTGAAGAGCGTAATACTTTTGAACCAGTTGATTTAGGCCCATACATCAAATTGAATATGAACCGTTGTATTTTGTGTTACCGTTGCGTTTATACGGCTGACCAAATTACGGATGGACGTGTACATGGGGTTATGAATCGTGGTGACCACGCTGAAATCAGTACCTATATTGAGAAAGCAATTGATAATGATTTCTCTGGAAATGTAATAGACGTTTGTCCAGTTGGAGCATTAACCGATAAAACTTACCGTTTCAAAAGCCGTGTTTGGTTCTCAAAACCAGAAGAAGCAAGTTGTAGTTGTGGTAAATGTTCTGGAAAAGTAACACTTTGGTATAGAGGTGACGAAGTTATCAGAGTAACAGCACGTAAAAACGAGTGGGGAGAAGTAAAAGAATTTATCTGTAATACTTGCCGTTTCGAGCGTAAAAAAACGTCTGATTGGACTTTGGAAGGACCAACAACAATTGCAAGAAATTCAGTGATTTCAGCTAATAAATACGGAGCAAGTACCATAACACCTGCTTTCCCATTGAAACAAGCTGCTGAACAATATAAGCAAATTGACGACAATCGTGACCGCTCATTTTTAGCACCCAAGAAACAGTTAAATTGATTTTGGATTTGGGAGTTTTGATTTCGGATTTAGTAAATAAACCTAATTCCTAAAACCTAACCCCTAACCCCTAAAAATATGGAAATTACATCAACCTTATTTACCGCAAAAGCTATTTACGTAGGCGTTATTTTTGCCATTACTTTGGGCGTTGCGGCTTATTCAACATACTTTGAACGTATCATTGCGGCTTTTATGCAAGACCGTGTTGGGCCAGACCGTGCAGGACCTTTCGGGATTTTACAACCTCTTGCAGATGCCGTGAAAATGTTCATGAAAGAAGATTTTATTCCTTCTCAATCAAATAAATGGTTATTTATCGTGGCTCCGTGTTTGTCAATGCTTACGGCTTTGATGACTTCTGCAGTTGTTCCTTTTGGAGATAAATTAGATTTAGGAAATGATGTGTTTCTTGATTTACAAGGAATTGATGTGAATATTGGTATCCTTTGGGTATTCGGTATTGTATCATTAGGTGTTTATGGAATATTGATTGGTGGATGGGCTTCAAATAATAAATATTCATTGTTAGGAGCAATCCGTGCGGCATCTCAGAATATTTCTTACGAATTAGCAATGGGGCTTTCTATTATTGCGATTTTGATGTTGTCGGGTTCACTTTCTACAAAATCAATCGTTGAAGTTCAACAAAACGGACACTGGAATATTCTTTACCAACCATTAGGATTCGTTATTTTTATTATTTGTGCTTTTGCTGAATGTAACCGTACACCATTTGACTTACCTGAGTGTGAAACGGAACTTATCGGTGGATATCACACAGAATATTCTTCTATGAAATTAGGTTTCTATTTGTTCTCAGAATATATCAATATGTTCATTTCGGGAGCGGTAATGGCAACGCTATATTTTGGAGGATATGATTACCCAGGTTATGAATTTGTATTGGATAAATTTGGAATGAACATCGCCGCTCTTTTAGGCGTAGGTGCTTTAATTGGAAAAGCTTTATTCTTCGTATTTGTATTTATGTGGGTACGTTGGACATTACCACGTTTCCGTTATGACCAATTAATGGGCTTAGGTTGGACTGGTTTAATTCCACTTTCAATGTTCAATGTTGTTCTGACAGGTGCAACGATGTTATTTACCGTAAACGGAGAAGGTTCAAACTGGATGACAGTTTTATTGTCGTGGGTTGGCGTTGCCTTAATGTTAGTTGTAACGGCATTTTATAGCCAAACACAGTATAAAAAGAAAAAATTAGCAACAGCATAATTTTCAAATTAGAAATATGAAGTTAAGTAATAAAACCAAAGTCTTAGAACAAGGAGAAATGACTTTTGCAGAGCGTATCTATTTACCTGCTATTGTTGGTGGTATGGGTACAACTTTAAAGCACTTCTTTTCTAAAAAAGTAACCATTCGTTATCCTGAACAAAAACGTTATTTAGGTCCAGTCTTTCGTGGACATCACATCTTGAAACGTGATGAAGAAGGAGCTGAACGTTGTACTGCCTGTGGTTTATGTGCAGTTGCGTGTCCTGCGGAAGCAATTTCAATGGTAGCCGATGAGCGTAAAAAAGGCGAAGAGCATTTATATCGTGAGGAGAAATATGCAAGCGTTTACGAAATTAATATGCTTCGTTGTATTTTTTGTGGACTTTGTGAAGAAGCTTGTCCTAAACAAGCAATCTATCTACAACATGATAAAATGGTACCTGTTTTTGAAGACCGTTCTGAAGTAATTTTCGGGAAAGATAAATTGGTAGAAAAAATGGACAACCGTTATTTAAGAGAAGGCTGGAAATGATTTTAGTTATCAATTAACAGCAATCAGTAATCAAGGAAATTAATAAATCTTAGGGTTAAGCATTGATAATAGGGATAATTGCCTAATACCCAATACCTAATACCTAATACCTTAAAAAGACATGAATTTTTGGTATTTTTTAACAGCTTTAACGCTTTTGAGTGCTTTAATGGTGGTTTTGTCAAAGAACCCAATCCATAGCGTTTTGTATTTAGTATTCACATTTTTCTGTATATCAGGACATTATGTGTTGTTGAATGCACAGTTTTTGATGGCGGTGAATATTGTCGTTTACGCAGGAGCAATCATGGTATTATTCCTTTTTGTAATCATGATGATGGATTTGAGGAAAAATATGCCAGACTCCAAAAACACACTTACCAAATTAGCAGGTGCAATATTAGGAGGAACCTTATTAGTAATTATGGTAGCGGCAACTCGTAAAATGGATTTATCAGGAGATGCAATCATTGCTAATTATAGCTCACAAACTGGTATGGTGGAGAGTTTAGGTAAGATTTTATATCGTGATTACGTTTTACCATTTGAATTGGTTTCAGTATTGTTTTTTGTGGCAATGGTTGGAGCGGTGATGTTGGGGAAAAGAGAAGCTGGCGAGAGAAATTTTTAAGAAGATATATCCTGATTTATTAAAAAGCCTTGTGAAATTAATTCACAAGGCTTTTTAAATTCTTCACCCAAAAGGAATGATATATTTTACGGAATTATCTACTATTTGTCGCAAGACAAAATTAGCCCACGGATAGAACAGATAAAACAGATTTATACTGATTTTTCTTTAAATTTATCCGTGTAAATCCGTTGAATCAGTACAATCTGTGGTCTAATTTTATTCTGCGACAAATTGTAGATAGTTCCGTATTTTAATGAAGTGGTTTTGTATAAAACTCTTTCTACATAGATTTAAACTCATTTCTAATGCTTCATTATTTTCCGAATGGTCTGTTTTTCCCCATTCGTTAACCGAATAAAATACATCCCTGAACTCAAATTTTGAGTTGAAATAGTATTTGTAGTATTCGATTGAACATCCTGATTTATTAACAAATTACCCGATAAATCATAAAGGCTTACATGGAAAACACCTTTACTTTTTTTATTAAAAATTACGTTTAAATCATTTTGGGCTGGATTTGGAAAGACATTCAACTCAAATTCATCCGTTAATTCTTCATTAGCTAAAATCTTTTGGGCGAAGTTTATCACGATAGAATCAGACACATTGGTACAACCAATTTTATCTTCTATTTTTATCTGATACGTTCCCGAAACTGTGGCGGTGAAAGTCGTAGTATTTGCTTTATCCAATGCCTTACCATCTTTGAGCCATTGATACTTCCAGTCATTATTTTGGGTTGCTAATAGTTTGATCT
Source organism: Arcicella sp. LKC2W (assembly GCF_034931005.1). Taxonomy (NCBI): domain Bacteria; kingdom Pseudomonadati; phylum Bacteroidota; class Cytophagia; order Cytophagales; family Flectobacillaceae; genus Arcicella; species Arcicella sp. LKC2W. The sequence goes on along the minus strand of NZ_JAYGIN010000011.1, from coordinate 234,844 downwards.
CCTCGGTGTAAATGGAAGAGAATTTATCCACATTTAATGATACTTTTGGGTTACAAAACGACCACAATTGTAACGATTTATTTTCCTCGGTAGCAATACAGTAAGGCAACTGATTGATTTCAACAAACTGATAAGGGTTTGAACTTTGAATACCCTTTACTAAATCACCTATCATTTTTGTGCCTTCTGGAGTGCCGTCAGTTTCCCAAGGTTCATAACCATTCTTTTCGGTTTGACGAGAGAAATAGAGTTTATTGTTGATTTTGGGGAGGTTTTGCCAGCCTTTAGAATCGTAATAAGGCAAAATGGGTTGAGATAAAATATTACCGTCAGCATCTTTTAATTTTTGAGTGGTTGAAGGCGTACCTTCTGTTGTCCATACTTCATATTCAAGTGAGTTTGCACTTGGTTTTCTGAAAAAATATTTATTCCCTAACTTTCCAAGAAGTTCATTGGCGTAAACTAAATCACGGTCAGTATTTACTTTTTGATTAATCAGTTGAATAGTTCCATTTTTTGTGCCATCAGTAATCCATAAATTAACGCCGTGTTCAGTTGCAGGGAAAAATGAGAAGAAGAATTTATCTGAATTATTTTCAATTTTATAGTTACTGAAAAACTGGTAAGCAATTCCTGTATTGATGTTATTGTCTAATAATTCTATACTTCCATCAACACTTCCATCGGTAACAAACATACTTCCACTATAAAAAGCGAAGTATTTTTTTGAACTGTAATCAATGGAAGGCTCATATTGAAGTCTATCCTTTGTTTTTGAACGATACACAACTTTGGGTTGAAAAGAATCATTCATTACAGAAAATACTTGTACATCATTTTCAATTTTTTCGAAAACGATTCCCTTACTCAAAATCAAAAGGTCAGATAAATTTTCCTCCACTTCATACACCTTCACAAACGAAAAGTCTGCTTTTATTTCATAAAATTGGGTAATGTATTTATTGCTTTGATATTGAGGTGGAATGTTGAGAATTAAATACGTTTTACCCTTAAAGTCCCAGATTTTTTCTGTGAAAGTTTGATAGAATTGAGTTACAGCGGTTGTACTAAATATTCGTTTTGCCACATTATTATCTAATTGCAAGATAGAATAATCGTAAATAAAGTTTTGATTATTCACATTCGGGGTAACATAACCTTTATTATAGTTTTCAACAAATAAAGTCTTCCCATTTATTTTGATAGGTCTTGAAATAGTGTTCACGCCAACGATTTCCTGCGTTGTAATTCCGTCAGTAACATACCATTTATTTGAACTTTCTGTACGGAAATAGACTTTATCGCCTATTATATGTAAAGTTTCATTTCCTACATAAGACTGAGCAAGTGCATTAGAAATAGTATCAACTTTCAGGGTTTTTAAATCATATTTTGCCAAGTATTTACGATGTTGGTAAAGATATGTGCCGAGTACTACTCCTGAAATTATGCTAAAATTATCATTTGTCAATATTGGGTATTTAGTAAACTCTAAGAATGATGTATTTTGAAGGGTTAAATCGGTTATGTACCTGTTTGGAGTTAATGTATAGCCAGCAACAGGTATTTTATGATAAACATCTATTTCCAATCGGTCTTTATAAAATTTTGAAACTCGTATATTTTGCGTTTGTGCATTATACTCATTAATATAAGTTGCTTCAGAAATTAATTTGGTAATATTTACAAAACTTTTATCAATTGCAAAACAAAATGTCGAATCAGCACTATTATTGTTCGCATTACGAGTAAGTAGTAAAATGCCAAGCCGTTGATTAATTTCTTGAAATTCCACTCTATTTATAGATTGAATACTATAATTCTTCACCAATAATTTCAAATCCTTCGTCTCAGCCTTGGTTCCATCCGAAACCCCAAGCATAATTCCCTGTTCACCACTATATACTTGGACTAATTTGCCATTGAAAGTAGTGGTATAAACCTTTGGCGTTGAGATTCCTGTGGTATTGATGTTTTTTAATAACTTTACATTATCTGTCTGACTATCAAATAAATATAATTCTCTATCCGTAATTTTGGATGGGTCAGGGTCACTCATTAAAAAATTATCTGTATCAGCAATATTTACATAGTTACGGTTTGAAATTCCGTAGTAGATTTCAATCGCAGTAAATTTAAAATCAACTATTTTTTCATTCGAAATATCTAAAATTTTCATTCCATAGGGTTCATTTGTTGCAGATACAAAAACTTTGTTTTTCGTAAATTCGGAGACATTTCTGGAAGAAGAATAAGCTGTATAATTCGAAATCGAACTGAAAGAAGGTATTTTAAAATCTTTCACTAATTTATTATCAGAAAGCCTAATTCCCTTCACTTTGAGGTCTTTCCAATTGTTTTCATTTCTAAAACTGTACAGTATATCATTCTTAGCATCATAAGATGTTACTACATACTCTTCATACGTACCACTCGGAAGACTTAGCACATCCTCAAGCACGGTATTATCCGTAGGTAAAAACTTATCACTTTGCAAGTAATATACTTTATTGCTTACGGTAAGATATAACTTCTGATTGGTAGAATATAGCGACTGGACGTTGAGATTAGAATTTTTATTACCCACAAATAAAGTATCCAAAATGCCCGTTTTTGTATTCATCCGAAACACTTTATTGTTATGAGTTGCGAACATATCACCATCCCACAAGGTTGTGTTTCGGAATCCATCTTGAAAATACAATATAGGCGTTTTGACCTTCACTTTGGCATCTTTCATATCTATCGAAATCATGAAGAAATATCGTTCAGGTGTTTCACTGCCATACATTCCCAATGTCAACATTGAGCCACTTCTTAAAATTGGACTCGCTTTTCCAATCACTGAAATTGTATCTACTTTGTTTGTTTTACGGTATATAATCATTTTACCAAGTAGGGTGGTTTCATATTCTACCAACTCGTCCCCTGTATGAAAAAGTGTTCCTTTCACCTCATTCTGATAGATTTTCGTCCCTTTTTCAGTTCCATCAGTTACCCAAATTTTAGGTTTTTCATTGGGGTTGTCAGAGGCTACAAAATAAAGTGTTCCATCTTCAAGCGGAGCTACATTATTCACAAAGTTATAATTAGTGTAGTTATAAAAATTAGCGGGTTCAACTAATCCACTATTCTCACCTACCATAATATCCTTCACCAATTTAGTAGATTCCGAAGTGCCTTCCGTAACCCAAAGTTCACGCCCGTATTCAGGCGTAGTAGCTACGAAATAGATTTTTTTGCCTGCTTTTATAAAATTTTGAGGATTGGAACTCATATCTTTTTGATATTTCCAATCGCTGATTGTTTGTTGTGCATAAGTTGAGAATATGCTGAAGCTGAGTAATATCGTAATTACCTTATTCATGATTTTAAAGTTTTAGTATTACTATCACAGACGGTTCGGACTAAAATACAGTTGCATAGGATTTTGAGATTTAGAATTCATGATTAAAGAGAGAATACGTGTAAACAAAAAAAGCCTCGTAAAATTAATTTACGAGGCTTTTTAAATTTATCGTTAAAACTATTCTACTGTTCCTAATTGAACCGTATTCGTTTTTAAATCTTGATTTGAAGGTACACTTAAAGTTGTTACAAAAGTATCTCCTTTAGTCAATAAACCTTTAGATTTTAAGATGTCTGTCATTCCTTTTACAGTTGCTTCAACGTCTTTTCCTAAAGATTCGTAATAGAAAACATTAGCTCCCCATAATAAACCCATTTCGTTTTTCACAGCTTTATTAGAAGTGAAAATATACAAATTAGCTTTCGGACGGTGAGCTGATAAACGGAATGCTGTATAACCGCTATTGGTGATACACAAAATTGCTTTTGCTTCTGTATCACGTGCCAAACGGCAAGCACCCGCAATCATACGGTCATTCAAAGGGAATTTAGAACCACTATTCATCAAAGAGTGGTTTTTGAAGTAAATAGAAGCTTCATCACCTTTTACAATTTTGATTTCATTTTGTTGTTCTTCAACCACTTCTTGAATGTGAGCCATTGTTTCAACGGCTTTTAACGGATAAGCACCCGAAGCTGATTCGCCACTCAACATCGTTGCTGAAGCACCCTGAAGTACCGCATTCGCAACGTCAGAAGTCTCTGCACGTGTTGGAACTGGATTACTAATCATCGACTCCAACATTTGAGTTGCCACAATAACAGGCTTGCCTGCCAAAGTACATTTCTCAACCATTAATTTCTGTAAATGTGGAACTCTTGCACCGTCAATTTCAACACCTAAATCTCCACGAGCAACCATAATTGCGTCAGTTGCTTCAATGATTTCGTCTAAATTATCAATAGCAAAAGGCGTTTCAATTTTAGCAATTACCTTCGTGTTTTTACCATAGGCTTTGATTCTGTCTTTAATGTCGTGAATATCAGCCGCAGTACGAACAAACGAAAGGGCAATCCAGTCAACGCCATTATCTAAACCGAAATACAAATCTTTAATATCTTTTTCAGTCAAACATGGCAATGAAACCTTTGTTCCAGGTAAGTTGATACCTTTTTTAGATTTCAGGATTCCACCATAGATAACTTCGGTAATTACTTCTTTCTTTTCTTTATCAATGGCTAATACTTTAACTTCTAAATTACCATCATCCATCAAAATTCTTTCGCCAACATTTACATCCAAATACATAGAAGTATAAGTTGTACCAACACGCTCAGAAGTTCCCATTAAGGTTTCATCCATCACGAAAGTAAGTAAATTACCTGATTTGATTTCTACCCCATTGTTTTCAACTAATTGGGTACGGATTTTTGGCCCTTGTAAATCTTGAAGAACTGAAAGATTGGTGTCTAATTCCTCAGAAATTTCTCTGACAGTTTTAAGTCTTTTTAGGTGGTCTTCGTGTGTACCATGAGAAAAGTTCAGACGGAAAATATTTACACCCGCTTTGGCGAAATTGGTCAACATTTCTTTGGACTCAGAAGCTGGACCAACAGTGGCTACAATTTTGGTTTTTCTTTGAAAAGACATATTTTGGTTACAGTTATTTCTACTCATATCATTCGATACTGTAAAAATACATTATCCATTTAATACTTGGAATTAAAATGGACTGTTTTCTTACAAAAGTTCAATTTTAAAGTAGAAAATATAATTATTTGATAAAAAAAAAGGAATAATCATGGCTATTGATTATATCTAATGAGTAATTGACTTTTAAATTGAGCAAAATTATTCTCATTTGCCTAAAATTGAAAACCTCAGCCCCTCACCAATCCATTCTCCCGAAGGTAATTATTTGTCAAAACTTCTTTATCTGGATTTAGCGTTACTTGTTTTAATACTTCACAAACAAATAACTCATGGTCGCCAGAGTCGATACTACCCACACATTTACATTGAACATAACCAATTGCCTCTGTCAAAAATGGGCAACCTCTTTCATCCACTTCAAATGGAAGGTTGATAAACTTATTTGAGGTTAATCCGCTTTTTCTTCCCAATTTTGGAATTAGTTTTTTGGCTTGGTCTTGAGCTAATAAGTTGACATTCAGTATCATACTTTCACGAACTAATTGTATTGTGTAATCTGTTTTAAACAAAGCAACCGTCAGAAACTTTCCTTGCATGGCACTTTGCATGACCCAAGTGGCAATATTGGCGTTGATTTTTCCTAATGGAGACACCGATGTAACTGAATGGACATCATAATTTTTGTGCTTTAAAACAGTTTTTCGAGACATTTGTTATAATTATTTTCGTTAAAATTCACCTAATCAATAAAATAGAGACTAATTTTGATGACTAAATTTTAAAATACTGACAATCAGGTGTTTTGTGATGTTTTTTATATGAAATATTAAACAAAAACATTTTTTTAGTCTTATTTCAAAACTGTTAATCAAAAAAGTTGTTTAAACAAATGGAGGTAATTAGTAATTCTTCTAATATTAAACGGTTTCGAGTCAATGCTCCCGAAGCGGACAATGCTCGAAAAAAAATGAAGAAAATGAAGGCATTTCACATACCTGACTTATATAAAAGTAGTATCATTGGCGGTATTAAAGAAACTCGCCGACTGCAGGATAAGCTCAAGAAAGATTACACGCCTACTGTTTTGGACTATGGAACGGTCAAGTTCTTGATTTCAAGGCATTTCGGTTTCTGTTATGGGGTAGAGAATGCCGTAGAAATTGCGTATCGAACCATTGAGCAAAATGCTGATAAACGGATTTTCTTGCTCTCTGAGATGATTCATAACCCTGACGTAAATGCAGATTTATTGAGTCGTGGCGTGAAATTTATCATGGATACGGCTGGAAATCAACTGATTGCATGGGAAGAACTTACTTCTGAAGATGTCGTAATTGTACCTGCATTTGGAACAACCGTTGAAATTCAGAATCGTCTTTCAGAAATTGGGATTAATGCTTATCAATATGATACAACTTGTCCGTTTGTAGAAAAAGTCTGGAATCGTGCCACCGCAATTGGGCAGAAAGATTATACAATCGTAGTTCACGGTAAGCCAACGCATGAAGAAACTCGTGCAACGTTTTCACATTCAAAGGAAAATGCTCCGACGATTGTGGTGAAAAATATGGCTCAAACCGTAGAATTAGCCAAATATATGACGGGTGAAAAAACTTCGGAACAGTTTTACGAAGAATTTGCGGGACAATTTTCGGAGGGATTTGATGTAACAAAAGACCTACAAAGAATCGGTGTTGTGAATCAAACCACTATGTTAGCGTCTGATACACAGGGGATTGCCGATTATCTAAAGCAAATGATGATTCAGAAGCATAATATTGAAGGAACAGATGTAACCGCCTATTTTGCTGATACTCGTGATACTCTTTGTTATGCAACCAATGATAACCAGAGTGCAACGTATGGATTATTGAAAGAAGAAGCAGATTTAGCAATTGTAGCTGGTGGATATAATTCTTCTAATACTTCGCATTTGGTTGAACTTTGTGAGCATAAGTTACCGACCTATTTTATTTCTTCGGCAGAGAAAATCTTATCTGAAAATCTTATCAGCCACTTTGATTTACACGCAAAAATTGAGAAAATAACGAAAGATTTTATTCCTAAAAAAGCACAAGTGACGATTATGCTAACTTGTGGAGCATCTTGTCCTGATGCGGTGGTCGAATCAATTTTATTAAGATTACATTCGTTTTTTCCAGAAGCTGAACCAATTGTGGAGGCATAAATAAAACGGAATTATCTACAATTTGTCGCAAGACAAAATTAGACCCCGGATAGAACAGATAAAACAGATTTACACTGATTTTTCTTTAAATTTATCCGTGTAAATCCGTTGAATCAGTACAATCTGTGGGCTAATTTTATTCTGCGACAAATTGTAGATAGTTCCGAAATAAAATTAAAAGGCTTCGTAGCAAACGAAGCCTTTTTTTATGACTGATTATAAATTAACTCATCTCCTTCGCCATCATAAATTGTACAAAGGTTTTTCAATTGCTCTTCTGTATAAACTTGTGAATAAATAATGAAGCGTAATCCAAGCGGGATTTCCAACGAAAAACTTGCACCTCTGCCTTCCACTACATCTAACATCAGTTGGGTATATTGCCAGTATTCAAATTGGAAAGCACTCATATAAAAATTACAGCCGTGTACCTTTCCAAGTAGCACATCATTTATCCCCGTCAAAAATTCTCCAACTGTAAAGCACATCGGTGCTGAACCATCACAACAACCTCCGCTTTGGTGAAACATAATCTCGCCATGTTCTGCCCGAAGTCGGTCAATTAATTCTTCTGCCTTGGCAGTTAATAAAACTCTGGGTGTTTTGTCCATTGTTTTGTGGAATTATGAATTATTTATAGCCAATAAAATTAGACCACAGATTTTACGGATTTATATTGGGATGCACAGTCGGATGAAATAAAAAAACTGTGAAAATCTGTCCAATCCGTTTTATCCGTGGTCTAATTTTATTGGCGACCAATCTTTTATAGTTTCATTTTAAAAGAATCCTAAAGCCTTTTTGTCGTAAGAAATCAACATATTTTTGCAAGAACGGTAGTGGTCAAGCATCATTTTGTGGTTCTCACGACCAAATCCAGATTTTTTATATCCTCCAAATGGAGCGTGTGCAGGATACGCATGATAGCAGTTTACCCAAACACGACCCGCTTGGATAGCTCTTGGTACTTGGTACAACTCATGTGCATCACGAGTCCAAACGCCAGCACCTAAGCCGTAAAGCGTATCATTGGCAATTTCAATGGCTTCTTCAACAGTTTTAAAAGTCGTCACCGCACAAACAGGTCCAAAGATTTCTTCTTGGAAAACACGCATTTTATTGTGTCCTTTCAAGATAGTTGGTTGAATATAATATCCATTGGCTGCATCTCCCTCTTGGATATGTGCTGCACCGCCACAAAGCACTTCTGCTCCTTCATCCTGACCGATTTGTAAGTAAGATAAAATTTTCTCGTATTGGTCGTTTGATGCTTGAGCTCCAATCATCGTTGTCATATCCAATGGGTGACCTTTTTTGATAGCATTTACACGCTCAATAACTCGGGCAATGAAAGCATCAAAAATAGACTCATGCACCAACATACGTGATGGGCAAGTACAAATTTCTCCTTGATTTAAAGCGAACATTGCTGCACCTTCCAAACATTTATCGAAGAATTCATCGTCGGCTTCCATAACGCTTGGGAAGAAAATATTTGGAGATTTTCCGCCTAATTCCATCGTTACAGGAATGATATTTTCTGAAGCGTACTGCATGATTAAACGCCCCGTAGTAGTTTCTCCTGTAAAAGAAACTTTAGCGATTCTCGTAGAACTTGCCAAAGGCTTTCCTGCTTCTAAACCAAAACCGTTTACGATGTTTAAAACACCCGCTGGTAAAACATCTTGCAATAATTCCATCAAACATAAAATACCTACTGGCGTTTGTTCGGCTGGTTTCATTACGATGGTACAACCCGCTGCCAAAGCAGGAGCCATTTTCCAAGTAGCCATTAATAACGGGAAATTCCAAGGAATGATTTGTCCAACCACACCAATTGGTTCGTGAATAATCAAAGAAAGTGTATTTGGGTCGTGTTCTGCCGCTGAACCTTCGTCAGTTCTAATACAAGCAGCAAAATAACGGAAATGGTCAACTACCAAAGGTAAATCAGCGTAGATAGTTTCTCTGATTGGCTTCCCATTATCAATTGTTTCAACGGTAGCCAGATAGTTGAGATTTTGTTCAATAATATCTGCCACTTTCAATAAAATATTACTACGAGTAGTAGCTGAAGTTTTAGACCATGTTGCAAAAGCTTCGTGAGCAGCATCAAGAGCTAATTCAACGTCTTCTTTAGTTGAACGAGCCACTTTAGTGAATATTTTTCCATCAATGGGTGATGGATTTTCAAAATACTGTCCTTTTACGGGTGCTATCCATTTTCCGCCGATAAAGTTTTCGTATTGATTTCTGAAAATGGGTCTTGGTACAAGGTTATCTGTGATTAAACTCGCTACTACTGGAGCATCTAATTCTGTATTTTCCATAATAATAATAAGTATTTTGTTTTTGGGTGATTTATTTATGTACAAAATTATCTTGAATTATTACCATTTATGTTTACTTTTATATCATAAAACTTGACAATAGTATCATTGTATTTTTTGTATATAATATTAGATTATTGTTGTATCCTTGATGATAGTCTCATAAAAATTGATAATAATCTCATTGTACAATTAATCCATTGCATCACAAGTATCAGATGATTATTATTGTGAATAAAGTGAAAGCAAGATTGTGTTATAATCGTTATTTTATCCCTTTAATATTTAGTATAATATCACAAGATGAGACAGATATATAAGCCTGAGGCACCCACATTGAAGCCAAAGAAGGACTTAACTACGCTCGTAGAAAATCGGACAGTGTATTCACTTAATAATTTTGAACTTAATATTTTTGAAACCAATCAACAAAGTGAAAATGTACGTTTGAAATTCAATAGTTTTGTTTTGACCAGTATGTTTAGGGGCAAAAAAGTCATGCACTTATTTGACCAAAAAGGCTTTGAGTATCTTCCTGGAGAATCGGTGATTGTACCAGCCAATGAGGAAATGACGATAGATTTTCCCGAAGCGGATTTTTCAAATCCAACGCAGTGTATGGCATTGGCAATCAAGAGCGAGCAGATAAAAGAAACGGTTAATTTATTGAATGAAAAATATGCTAAAATAGAAGAGCATGATTCATGGAAAATCGATTTAGACACATTTCACCTTAAAAACTCTTTTGAAGTAACCAACACGATTGACCGCTTGGTAAAAGTATCAACGGAGACAAATACGGCAAAAGATTTATTTGCCAATTTTATGATTAATGAACTGTTAATCAGGCTGATGCAAACACAGGCAAGAGTTTTGATTGTGGATAATTACAAAAAATACGCCAATACCAATCGCTTTGCATTTGTGATTCAATACATTAAGGAACATATTACCGAAAAGTTGAATATTGAAAAACTGTGTGATTTAGCTTGTATGAGCAAAGCCAATTTTTTCCGACAATTTAAGCGTGAATTAGGCATTACGCCCGTAGATTTTATCAATCAGGAAAGGATAAAAATTGCTAAAGAATTATTGTCTGATGCCCACAATGACATAAGTGATGCCTGTTTCAAAGCGGGTTTTAGCAGTACCAATTATTTCTTTATTATCTTCAAGAAATATGTGGGTGTTACGCCAGGGAAATTTAAGGAGTTGTGTATGTTGTCGGGAGGAAGATTGCTGCAGAATTCTTAGGGAAATTAGTGAAATATAAAGCTCATCATAATTTTTTATGATGGGCTTTATGTTTCATTAATTAAATTTCTCTTAAAAAGTCCCATTCCTTAAACCACAAAGATTTATCGGCAAAAGAAATCAAATCAAAATAATCTTCTTCAATAAAAAATGGGATATTATATGGGATTAGAGCTTCTTTTATAACCATTTCTACGTGTTCTTTTGTCATTAATTTGTAATAATTACCTGATTCAATTACTTGATTGTAATAGGTTGTTAAAGCACTAAACAATTGAATATCATTCAAAGAAATGATTGAAGATGTTGAATTGAATGCAACTTTTGTCTTATCAATGAATCTACCTCTATATTGTTTGTAGCAATTATCCGATTTAATATAATCTTCGGTGTATTTCGCTTTCAATACATTTTCAATGTTAATGTAAGCTTTCCCAATATTTTCAAGTAATTCATTTTCATTAGGTAACTGTTCAGTTTTATTATTTATCCATTTTGACAATAATTTTGTCAAAATTAATAAATCAGTAAATAGCACAGATTCTTGAGTATAAGCACTGAAACAGAACGCTCCTAAGCCTAATTTTTCCTTTAACTTTAAGACAAATAAATCTTTATGGTCATCAGTCAAATCATCTTTGTCAAAGATGAGGTATGATTTCTCCCACAAGGTTTTCCCATTTTTTATTTCAGAAAACACCTTTTTATAACTTTGGATATTTTCAAAAACCTTGCTTATTCCTCCCAAAACCCAGAACATAAACTTTCTACTATCATTCCCAATGATTTGTTGTAATAGCTGAGCGTAAACTTTTGCATCATCTTCACCTTCTACAAAAATTAATTTGTCTGATTCAATGGCATTGATGAAGTCAAGTCCGCTGGTACTTCCTAAACTTCTTATTAATGGATTTATTTGTGAAGGATAAATGCCAGAAAAGTGTGGGATTCCTATTTTATTTAATACTCCTTTATCTATACTTTTTATTTCCGCTTCAGATTGTCCATCTAAATGAAATAAGTGTTTGTGAGATGCACTTCTTATTAAAGACTCATTATGAGTTGAAAAGAAAATTTGATTATTCTTAGAAAACCTCGTTAGGACTATCATTAGTCTCTTTTGAATATCTCTGTGAATATGGCTATCTGGTTCATCTAATAAAATGATATTTAAGTCTCTTCTTTCATCACCTTGTTGATATATATTTAACAGGATTTCGATTGCTTGAAGCGAGCCACTGCCTAAAAGAGCGATATCTTTTTCTACATCTTGGTTTCCGATAGTAAAGTCAATTTGTACACTTGGATTTCTCTGTATATCACTTCTATTAACGATTTTCAAATATGAAGATGTTGTATTATAGAGAATAAAAGACAAATCACTTTGAAATACTTGGAAACGAGGTGTTTGATATAACCTGTAAATTCTATTTCTTAAAACAGCAACTGAATTTCTGGTTTTAATGGCATCTTTTATTTGTGGGTCAGTCACAAAATTTTCTTGTTGAGGAATAGAAGAGACTGGGGATGAATAGAATAAGCCCAAAGGTTCAGGAAGATTTCTGAAAAAAGCATTAAATTTTGTAAAATTATAAGATGTAAAGTTGTCTAACTCAATAATATAATTTCCACCAGAGTCGCTTATTTTAAAGCGTATTTCTAAATTATCAGTACCATTATTAATGGTTGCGGCTATTTCTATTTTATTCTTCTTATTCCTATTATAAAAAATATCTTCAGCATTGGGACTTCTTACACTATTTATTTCATCAAATCTAAAATATTTATCTTGTGTATTCCCAAGTGTCCAATCTCCTGTTTTATAGTTTGAAACCGAACGTTTCGCTTCTCTAATTAGCTTAGTGAAACATTCATTCCATAATGAAATTGCCTCCAATACTGTAGTTTTCCCTGCATTATTTACGCCCGTAAGGATATTCAAATCTGGATTAAAATGTATTAGTACATTTTGAAAAGATTTAAAGTTTTTTATATTGAGTGATATAATATGCATAATTTACACTATTCTTTAATATTGTACTCTTGGAATACAGTTTTAGGATTTAAGATACTAATTTACATTATTTTAAAATAAAAAGGGTTATCTACTTACGTAGATAACCCTTTTATCTTTCTATATCGTTGTTCTTACAAACCTTTAGCTTTTTTCACAACTTCGTCAGCGATGTTTTGCGGAACGAATTCGTAGTGAGAGAAAGTTAAGTTTGCAGTAGCACGTCCAGATGACATAGTACGTAAGTCAGTAATATAACCGAACAATTCTGATAAAGGAATATCAGCTTTCAAGATTTGAGCACCTTGTTTAGCATCCATACCTTTCATCATACCTCTACGACGGTTCATGTCACCAGTGATAGGTCCTGTATATTCGTCAGGAGTAACTACTTCAACTGACATGATAGGTTCCATCAATTTTGCACCTGCTGCTTTCGCTGCTTCTTTGTAACCCATTTTCGCTGCTAATTCGAATGACAACGCATCTGAATCGACATCGTGGAAAGAACCGTGGAATAATCTTACTCTCATTGAATCCATTGGGTATCCAGCTAATGCACCATTTTTCATGGCAGCATCAAAACCTTTTTGGATTGAAGGAATAAATTCTTTTGGAATAACCCCACCAACAATACCGTTGATGAATTCTAAACCTTCTTTACCATCTTCACGAGGTCCCATTTCGAATACGATATCGGCAAATTTACCTTTACCACCTGATTGTTTTTTGTAAACTTCACGGTGTTCAGTAGTTTTTGTCAACGATTCTTTATAAGCTACTTGTGGAGCTCCTTGGTTTACTTCTACTTTGAATTCACGACGCATACGGTCGATGATGATTTCAAGGTGAAGCTCACCCATACCTTTGATGATAGTCTGACCAGTTTCTTCGTTTGATTCAACCTTTAATGTAGGGTCTTCTTCAATCAATTTACCGATAGCTTTAGAGAAGTTATCTTGGTCAGCCGATTTCTTAGGCTCAATTGCATATCCAATAACTGGCTCAGGGAACACCATTGATTCAAGAACAATTGGGTGTTTTTCGTCAGATAAAGTATCTCCTGTTTTGATGTCTTTGAAACCTACAACTGCCGCAATATCACCAGCTTCTAATCTTTCGATAGAATTTTGCTTGTTTGCGTGCATTTGGAAGATACGTGAAATACGCTCTTTGTTTCCAGAACGGTTGTTCAAGATATAAGAACCAGCTTCTAATACACCAGAGTAAGCACGAACAAAACATAAACGACCTACGTAAGGGTCAGTTGCAATTTTGAATGCTAAACCAGCAAAAGGGTCAGTAACCGTAGGGTGACGAACGATTTCTGCATCTGTACGTGGATCAGTTCCGATTGTTGATTCTCTGTCCATTGGTGAAGGCAATAAAGCCATCACATAGTCAAGCATTGTTTGAACTCCTTTGTTTTTGAAAGAAGAACCACAAAGCATTGGAACAATTTTCATTGAAATTGTAGCAGCACGAAGAGCAGCTAACATTTCATCTTCAGTGATTGATTCTGGGTCTTCGAAGTATTTCTCCATCAATGACTCATCAAATTCAGCAACTGCTTCCAATAATTTCTCACGGTATTCTGTTGCTTCTTCTAACATATCTTCTGGAATTGGCACAACTTCAAAAGTCATTCCTTTATCATGCTCATTCCATTTGATACCACGGAAGTTCACTAAGTCAACTACGCCTTCAAATTTATCTTCTGCACCGATTGGTAATTGTAAAGGCACAGCGTAAGAACCTAACATTTCTTTCACCTGACGACAAACTGTTAAGAAGTCAGCACCAGAACGGTCCATTTTGTTTACAAAACCTAAACGAGCTACGTTGTAGTTGTTCGCTAAACGCCAGTTAGTTTCTGATTGAGGCTCAACACCATCAACAGCACTAAATAAAAACACAAGACCATCAAGTACACGTAACGAACGGTTTACCTCTACGGTAAAGTCAACGTGACCAGGAGTATCAATAATGTTAATGTGGTAATCTTCGTCTCTGTATTTCCAGCCAACAGTTGTTGCAGCTGAAGTAATAGTAATACCTCTTTCTTGCTCTTGCTCCATCCAGTCCATTGTTGCAGCTCCATCATGAACTTCACCAATTTTGTGGCTCACACCAGCATAATAGAGGATACGTTCAGTGGTTGTTGTTTTACCTGCGTCAATGTGGGCAGCAATACCAATGTTTCTTGTGTACTTTAAATCACGTGCCATTGTAAATATGTTGATTATTTGTTTTTTATCTTTATTTAAACGGTTGAATTTTAGGACGTAACAAATTAAAAAATTTTTTTTTGTTACAAAACCCAATCCTCCCAATAAATCAGGGTGCAAAATTACTGATTCTTAGTTAAATACAAAAGTTATGTGCAATATCTTTTTGTAAACTTGGGTAAATGCAAAATTGAGCGAGCCATAGTTATTGACTTTGGTAATGAGTGAAATAGCAAAAGACATCCTCTATTATGATGGAATATCAGATAGAGGATGTCTTTCCTAAAATGGTATTTTTTGCTTGAATTCAATCAAGGGCGTTTCATCAATTCATCAATTGTGTAAGTTTTGCCATTTATTAGTACATATTTTACTCGTTGGGTGTCATGAATATCTTTGAGTGGATTACCTTCTACAATACTAATATTGGCAATTTTTCCTACTTCTAAACTTCCCAAATCTTTTTCTACATTTAAAGATTTGGCAGCGTTTATCATGCTGGTTTGTAGTGCTTGAAAAGGACTTAATCCACTTTCTACATAATTCCAGATTTCGACGTGCAGACTTGTTCCATAAGGCATAATGGGGGAATCTGTTCCACTGGTAATTACGGCTCCGTTATCCCAAAGTTTTTTTAGCGTTTTACCTGTGTTGCTATAAGTGGCTATCATGGGTAAAGGTTGCCCTTGCATTTGTTTGGCAGTTTCGAGCATCGCCGTGCGATAATAAGCAGGATAAATCTGTTTAAATTGTGGCGTGTCAAATAGAGTAGTATCTTTTGAAATTAAAGTCCAAAATCCACCTGAAAGTGCTAATGTGGGCGTAATTACCATTTTAGACTTACTGATAATTTGAATCATATCGTCGTAACTTTTACCTGCCGTTGTGATTTTGGGAGAATATCCTCGCCGACTGGTTGCCCCGATGTGTTCTACGTTATCAACACCGTATCTTGTGGCAGGGAATATCTCGTGAGAAGAAACCGCCATTCCATTTTGATGGGCATATTCAGTAATTTTTTTCTGCCAGTTATCGGGCATTCTGACGTAGGTTTTGATGAAATCGTAGCCTAATAATTTTCCTCGATTGAGTTCTAAGTTAAGTTGTTCTTCTGAGCCAATAGCTGTTGCCATGTTGTAATAAATTCTTCCGCCATCGGTTAATGGCCCCGTCAAAAAATGAAAAGGGCCAGGGCGTTTTCCACTATGCCATGATTCTCGTTGTTCAACGGCATCGTAAGGGTCAGAACCTGGTTCTCGAACAGTTGTTATGCCATAAGCCAACCAAATTCTTCCTGTTTTCTCACCAAATTGAGCATCTAAGTGGGCGTGCGTTTCAAAAAGACCGGGCATTACGGTAAGGTTAGAAGCATCTATTTTTTTGTAATGGCTTGGATAAGCTATTTGATGCGGTTGTATCGCTTTTATTCGGCTATCTTCTACAATTAAATCCATGTTTGTGAGCAATTTTTCATTTTTACCGTCAAATAATCTTCCTGCATGAATAACTATAATGCCTTTGGGTTTGGCATTTGTCCAAGTTAATGCGAGTGGAATATTTATTTTTGAAGTATCTGTCAAATTTACCTTACGAAGATGGTCGCTTGCTATATAAACTATTGATTTAGAATCGCCCGTCCAAGTTGGGGCTTCGGCTAATTCGGAGGTAATTGCACGAGGTTTTCCAATAAATTGTCCATCTTCTGTTACGTCAATAACCCACAAAAGGGCATCTTTTACGTAAGCGAGTTTTGTGCCATCGGGCGACCAAATTGGACCATTTCTATACCGCATCGCCATTGTTTGGTTGGGGAAAGGCGTTGTTAAACTTTGGGCTTTACCACTTTCGGCATTGACTAATAAAAATTTACTCACACCTTCTCTGTATTTGGACGAATAGGCATCTAAGGCTGCCATTAAAACCAATTTTCCATTGGGTGACCAACTGGGTTGTCCAGGCAAAAACATGGGTTTGTGTACCGCTTTGGTTTCGCCTGTGGTTAAATCCATAATTTGTAAAGTTGTTCCTAAACCGAGCGTATTGCGTAAACCTTGTTTCAAAAATGCGATTTTAGAGCCATTGGCAAGCCATGACCCTTGATTTTCGTCTTCATTAGTTTTTGTGATTTGGGTAATTTTTTTAGTAGAAAGTTCTAAGGTATATAAATCCATATTCCCTGATTGGTCGGAAGAAAAAAGAATTTTTGTTCCATCTGGCGACCATGTTGGGTCTGTTTCGTAATAAATATCATCAGTAAGTTTGGTTGGTTTAGCTTGCCCAATGGTGAGTAGCCAAATGTCTCCGAGAGCCACAAAAATTACTTTTTCGCCATCGGGAGATACAACTGGACAACGAATTCCTTTGACATTTTTGCTTGTAATTCCGTCAAAATCATAGGTTTTTCGTTTATAAATGGGCGTACTTACTGTGAGTGTTGCTTGAAATGGAATATCTTTTGTTGACTTTTCGTTGGGCATTTGTAGTTTTACTTTTCCGTCAGAAGGATAAATGAAACTTCCATCGGGCAGCCACGAGGCTCTAAATGGAAAAACATCGTCGCCTGTTTTGCTGAGTTGTACGATTTTGCCCGAAGAAACCTCCACCGACATCAATGCCGTTTGGCTTCCAGTAGCTACTTGATAGCTAACATATTTACCGTCAGCACTCCACGCAGGGGCATTGGGGATGCCTTTTCCCGTGGGTACGAGTAGTTTTTCGGTCTCATTTCCTAATTTCAAATATATGCCTGCTCCTTCGGTTCGGTTGGAGGCAAAGGCGATACTTTTTCCATCAGGAGAATAAGCTGGCGTATAATCTTGGTCAGCATTGGTAGTCAATGCGGTCATTTCACCTGTGGCAAGGGTCAATTTCCAAATATCATAATTTCCATTTCTATCGGAAGAACAAATAATGCTTTTCCCATCTGGCGAAGCAAATGGTTCACGGTGGTCGTAAGGTCCAGTGGTGAGTTGTTGAAGGTTTTTTCCATCTTTTTGTACACGCCAAATATGATAATTTCCACTTTTATATGACTGAAAAACAATGCTTTGTCCGTCGGGATTCCAATGTGGTTGGCGGTCGTCACCCATGCCATCAGTGAGAGGTTTTGCCGTTCCGCCCGTTATTGGAAACGTATAAATTGTGCCTTGTAAATCAAACGCAATGGTTTTGTTATCGGGTGAAAGTGCCAAGGCGATATTAGTCCCTTCATTAACGGTTATTGGTTTCGCATCTAATTTTTGGGCTACTATACGAACACTAAGCAAGAGAATAAGCAGTGGTAGGAGTCGCATGGGAGAGGGATTTATGAGTTGAGCAAGTAGTAAAAGGAATTCCCAAAAAGGCTATTGGAGTAACGCAGGCAGGGTTTTGACTCCTACCTGCGTTTAAATTATAGGAAAATAATCTACTTGTAAATGGTCATATTGTCAAAAACGCCAGGTACAGGTCTGGGTGCCAGTGGATTACCATTGATTTCATTTTGTGAATAAATAAAACGCCAAGGGAGTTTTGTTCCCGCATTGGGTGTAAGTTTAACGCCAACGGCACTTGTGCGGTTACGGCGTTCATCGTTCCAACCTAAAGTTTGGCAGTAAAAAGTTACGTAGCGTTCTTCTAAAATTTCACGTAATAGAGCATCATTTTTAGGAATTCCTGCGGTATTTTCCATTCCACCTGCTTCAAAATCTTTGTCTTCGTAGGGTAAATATTTGTATGAAAAATTAGACGCAGTTACGTTATTGATATATCCACCGCCAGTATTCATAAAAGCACGATGTTCATTCAAATATTTAAGAGCGTCTGAAAAATTACCACTTCGAGCAGACAATTCAGCCTGTGTAAGTTTATTTTCTTGGAAAGTTACTAAAGGGAATGGTGCATCAATACTCATAAATCCAACGATATTTGAACGTTTGACGGTATTAGGTTCAACTCGATTTGCCACATTTACACCTTGACGTAAATAATAGAAATTGAAACGAGCGGTTTCATCAGTTTTGGCATTTCCACGATACGAACCTGTAAGTGTTGGGTCAATTATTTTTAATAAATAACATGGCTCATTCGCTTTCGTCACGGCTGCTCCATCGCCAATACGGCTTACTGCCAAGAAGTTATAAATGAAATTCTGATTTTGATTTTGAATGCTACCATGTGGAAAATACATTGAATTGACCGCTTTGCTTACTCCTTTGGCAGATGCTGTTGCGGCGGCGGCATATTCTTTGGTATCCATATAAAAACGAGCTTTTAAAGTATAGGCTACTTCTATCCATTTTTTGGGGTCACCTCCCAATAAAATATCAGTTCCTGCTCTTGGAATACCAACACCCGATTCAAGGTCTTTGATAGCTTCGTCTAATAATTTTTGTACTCCTGCATAAACATCCGCCTGAGAGTCGTATTTGGCACTTGGGAATTCTTCTAATTGTGCCGCTTGTGTAAAAGGAATGTCACCATAAAGAGCAGTCATTGTTCCTAAATTATGTGCCATGATAACTTTGGTCATACCTGCCATTACTTTTATGCCTGACGGTTCTATTTTCTGTAAAATCAAACGAGCATTTCTATGAATTCCGTAATAACTGCTACTCCACATACCGTCAAAATAAGAACCTGCTACGTTATATACATGAAAATCAGCCCATTGGCGGTCGTATCCGTAATAATAGCCCGACCAGATACTTGATAATAAGGAGTTATAACCTTCATGAACAGAAGCGGTTGCGAGTTCAATTCCCGTAAACATTAATTCAGCGGGTGCATCGGTAGGGTTGTTTAAGTCTTCGTTGAGGTCACTCACAATTGTCTCGCAAGCAGACAATGATAGAGTGATGGTCAGTATTAATAGTGAAATATATTTTTTCATGATTTCTTAATTTAAAAGTTGATTGGACTAAGTAATAACGGATTTATATACTATTTGGCGGATTCTTAGTTTTTAACCGCTGACAGGGCGAAAAGCCGCCGTCAGGGTTTGTTGTCGTAACCCTGACGGCGGCTTTTTTGCCCTGTCAGCGGTTGTACGCCAAATAATACAGTTCTACTCAATAATTGATTCTCACCGAGAAAACTAAAGATTTTGAACCTGGATTATTGAAATAATCTTGTCCTCTACCATTTCCAGTACCATTCAGTGAAGTTTCAGGGTCAATTCCCACTACGTCGGTGAAAAGGAATAAATTACGTCCTGTTGCAGAAAAGTTGATTGAACTCAAGCGAAGTTTGTCTTTCAACCAAGGGCTTTTCCAGTTGTAAGCTAAAGTCATTTCACGAAGGCGTGTCCAACTTCCATCTACCATAAATTGCTCTTGTAAGGCACTGAAACCTTGTCCTAATGTGGTGTACCAAGCTTGGTCTAATAGTACAGGGCCTGCTCCGA
Organism: Arcicella sp. LKC2W; assembly: GCF_034931005.1. NCBI lineage: Bacteria > Pseudomonadati > Bacteroidota > Cytophagia > Cytophagales > Flectobacillaceae > Arcicella > Arcicella sp. LKC2W. The sequence goes on along the minus strand of NZ_JAYGIN010000011.1, from coordinate 214,445 downwards.
AATCTTTGATATTACCACGTACCGTTTGTCCTGCTTCAAAAACTTTTCCGTCGTAGTTTTTCAAACCACCCGATGGGATAAGCACTTCATTTCCAACATCTGCATGAGTCCCGAAATTATATAAAACGGCTTGTGTATTTGGGGCGAAAGTTGAGCCTTGAAATGTTTCAAAAAGTACATTCAATGTAAAGTTTTTGTAAGAAATATTAGTACCAAAACCTGCACGATATTTAGGATTTGGGTCACCAATAACGCCATAAGTTGGGGCTAATTGTGGAAAACCATTACTGTTCAAATTTAAGCTACCATCTGTTTTGCGGAGATAAGTTCCTCCATAAAGTGCTGATAATGAATAGCCAACTTTCGCTACCGAACTGGTAAGTGTGCTGAATCCTCCTAAAACAATTTGGTCGGTTCCTGCTAAATCTTCTACTCGGTTGATGTTTTGACTAATATTTCCGACTAATTGAATATCTAAACCGTCTTGGCGGAAAACATCAGCAGAAATTTCGCCTTCCCATCCTTTGTTAGACATTGTTCCCGCATTGGTGTAACGGCTGGTAAAACCTGTACTTGGTGAGGCGGCAACTTCCAATAATAAATCTTTGATTTTGTTCTGATAATAAGTAAAACCTAAAGTGAGTTTGTCTGATAAAAAGCGTAAATCTGTACCAATTTCCCATTCAGTTTTGCGTTCTGGACGTAAGAATGCGTCACCTTGTTGAGCCGACTGAACAAAAGCTCCATTGCCATAAGCAACACCACTGGTAGTACCGCCCCAACCGCCTGTAAATTCAGCAGTTACGAAATCGGTAGTGGTACGATAAGGCTGTGGCTGAACTCCCACAATTCCATAAGAACCTCTGATTTTACCAAAGCTTAATGCTTTAGAATCTTTGAAAGTGCTGAGTTTTGAAAATTGCCAAGCTAAATCAGCCGATGGATAAAGGAAAGTACGATTAGTCTTTTCTCCGAATGGTGACCCCGACTCTGCGGCAATTCCTAAGTTCAAAAATATTTGGTCTTTAAATCCAAAATTAGTAGTTCCATATACACGAGTGGTGCGTATTCTTTGTTCAGTATCAAAAGGAGTTCTATTAGCTGCGGTAGCATTACTGGCATCTTTTGGGCCGTTTGGAATCAAAAAGTTTACCATAGAATATCCTAAATTGAGGTAATCTCTATTGTTTACGTTCCAGCCAGCAATGTAAGTTCCTGATATTGAAGGAGAAATGTCTTTGGTAACCCGTGCGATAAGGTCAAAGTTCAACTCAGTTTCTTTGATGACTTCTTCTTGATAACTTCCTGTAAATGCACTTCCCGCAGACCCAACTGGAAAATAAGATTGGCGTTCGTCTGTATAGGAATCTACGCCACCACGAGCCTTCAATTCAAACCATTTGGTTGGTTTAAAATTCAATTCAGTAGCTGTAAGAAAACGATTGACAACCGTTGGGTTTTTTAATTCATTAATTACCCATAATGGAGAATCATAAATAGGGTTATCATTTCCTAAATAACGACGATAAGAACGTTGGCGAAAAGCAGGTGCGGCACTTGGAGATGAATAATAATATCCTTGATAATCAGTATCATCAAAATCGGCAGGTGTTCTTACCATTCCTAAATACAAACCGTTTACGTTTGAACCTGTTTGGATACGATTGGATACCGATTTGATGTAAGATGTTTTAGTAGAAACTGAGAAAATATCGCCAAATTTTCGGTCAGCATTAAGTCTGAATGTTGTCCGACGATAATCGCTTTGTCCACGAATAATTCCTTTTTGGTTCAAATCTCCAAAACTTATATAATACGTACTTTGGTCATTACCACCGCTGATACTTAGGTTATTATCAACAAAAATTCCTGTTCTAAAAACTTGGTCGAGGCGTTGGTCATTGAAGATTTCCTTAGAATTCTTTTTAGTAATGGGGTAATATTTTGTACCATCAAGGGCTTGAAAATATTGTCCTGTGGTATTATATTCATCAGCACCACCTGAGCGATTTTCAATTTTATCACCCCAAGAAGTAGAGGAGGTTGGGCTAAAAACACCGTTAATTCCTTGTCCAAATTTAGTTTGTAGTGGATGCAGTACGTTTACTTTATCAAATGAAACCGTTGAGCTGAATGAAATCTCTGGTTTTGTACTGTTTCTTCCTTTTTTGGTGGTAATTACCATCACGCCATTGGCGGCTCTTGAACCCCATAAGGCTGCTGCCGCTGCCCCTTTAAGAATTTCAACATTGGCAATATCATTTGGGTTGAGGTCATTCAGACGAGACTGTTGACGTACACCACCTGCATTTTCCCCAATACTACTGTTACTCATCGGAATACCATCAATAATGACAAGTGGTTGATTATCACCCGTGATGGTACTTTGTCCACGAATTTGGATATATGAACCAGCACCTGGGTCGCCAGAGGAACGAGATATTTGTACACCCGCAGCCCTACCTGCTAAGCCATTAATAACGCCAGCCTCACCCGTGCGGGCAATGGCAAGTCCAGTCACTTTTGAGGAGGTTGCTCCTTGAACATCTTTGTTTTGTTCAAAACCAAGAGCAGTCACCGTGATTTCCATTAACTGTTTGGTATCTGGTTTGAGTTTTACCAGATAATTGGTCTGACTTGTAATAGGAATTTCCTGAGATTCCATACCAACAAAAGATATGACCAATATGCCTCCCGAATTGGGTACATTGAGAGAAAATGAACCATCTTTGTCCGAAGTTGAGCCAGTGTTTGTTCCCTTTAATAAAACACTCACACCAATGATGGTAGAACTGTTTTCGGCTTCAGTTATTCGACCTGTAATCTTGCGATTCTGTCCGTAAGTGGTTATACTTAAGTAACTTAGAAATAAAATGAGTATAAATGATTTCATGAGCAATTTTAGTTTAATTGAGTGATATTAAGACTTAATCTTAACTTAATCATCAATTAAAAACCCACCAAATTGTAGAATACGATTGTTCGATAATTCAAAATTTATATTCTCAAAATTATATTTTGTACTAAAGGAAACTGAGATTTTTACATTTTTTTGGAGGAAAAGAAACCTGTATTGAGATTTTCAGAGAAAGGAATATATACCTCTAATTCAATATTAGAAGTGTATTTATACTTATTTTTTCGATTTGAGGATTGTGGAGGATTTGTGTTGGATAGAATAAAATACTACTCATCTAAGTAGTATTTTATTTAAAAAGTAAGGCTTTCGATTGATAATATAGAAGTCTTATTTGATTGTCAGATAAACAAAAAAGCCAATTGTAGAAATAACCAAACACAAAGGAGAATAATAACGAGTATCGTTTTTGGCAAAAACCGACCCTTTTACTTTTTTACTAAAGCCCACATACTTAAAATCACCGATGGCACGAATTAAGAAAATGATGCCAATACCAAGATTGCCATAAATTAAAATGTTGTTATTGGTATTTCCATTGGGTGTCCATGATACCCAAGCGGCAATTAACATGGCAACAGAAACGCCAATCGTTGCTAAAAATGGAGGATTGAAAACGGTTTTTCCCTCCATTTCGGGAATGACAGCATTAACGCCGAGTTTTCCACCAAATGCCCAATAGAAATGAATGCCTGAGATGCCAAGAAAAATAAGCGTATTGATGGTTTGTAAAGTTGTAAAGAGCATATTCATAGTTTTAGATTTTGAGTAAAGGTAATAGTGTATTGTTGACAAAACAAAAAAACGTCCACTACAAAGTAATGGACGTTTCTGTATCACCTAACCACTAAATATAATCTTTGGGTTGAAGTGTTTTTGACTAAATCTTAAACCTCTTCTGCAACCGAAATCTCTTGAGTGACTTTATTTTTTCTAAACCATTTATCTCTAATACGCTCGTTGATATAGTACATACATGGTACAATTACGAGGGTAAGAATTGTCGAGAATGTTAAACCATAAATAATAGTCCAAGCTAAAATATTCCAGAATGCCGCACTGTCTGAACCCGTATGAATGTGTGGGTTCAATTCAGTAAACATTTTTACAAAATCTATACTCAAACCAATTGCTAAAGGCACAAGACCTAAAACTGCCGCTGCGGCTGTCAAGATTACAGGCGTTAAACGAGTGCTACCTGCTTCAACGATTGCCTTTTTCAATGGATAACCACGTCCGATAAGTTCATCGGTAAATTCAATTAAAAGGATACCATTTTTTACTACAATACCTGCCAAAGCAATAATACCAACACCCGACATGATAACCGAGAATTGTTGACCAAATGCCATGAAGCCTAATAATACACCAATGAACGATAACAAAATGGTTACAAAGATGATAATTGGTTTTGATATTGAGTTGAATTGAGTTGCCAACACCATGAAAATCAAAATAACGGCTGCTAATAATGCTCCAACCAAGAAAGTACCTGTTTCTTGTTGGTCTTCTTGTTCACCACCCATACGGATTACGTAGCCACTCGGAACGTCTAATTCTTCTACCACTTCCTGAATTTGTGGTACAATTTCATTAGCAGTATATCCTTGTGAAACGTTTGAACTCAAGGTTACAACACGCTCTTGATTTTTACGGTTAATCTGACTGAAAGATGTTGAATATGAGATGCTTGCAATCGAGTTTAATGGTACTTCACGCAACATTCCACCCATTACCATATCACGATAAACGATTTTCATACTCAATAATTTTTCAATTTGATTACGGTCTTGCGACTTGATTCTCAATTGAATTGGGTATTCGTCTTTATCGTCACGGAATTTAGCAATTTCAGAACCGAACAAGGCAGTACGAACAGCCAATGCAATTTGTGCTGACGAAATACCTTCTCTTTGTGCCTTCGCTTTATCAACGTCAATGATAATTTCTGGTTTGTTGGTAATCAAATCGGATTTCAATTTTTCAATACCTTTAATGCCTGATTTATCAATGGCAGCACGTACTTGTTTTTCTAATTTTGCCAACGTTTGGAAATCATCACCCGCAATTTCAATCGCAATTGGAGCTCCAGTTGGTGGCCCATTGTTTTCTCTATCAACAGATATTTCTGCTCCAGGAATTGGTAATGCTTTGATTTCATTTCTGAAAATGGTTAGCATTTTCTCTGAAGAAATACCTCCACGATTAATGCCACTCACAAAAGCAACGGTCACTTTTGATTTTTGCGGTGTTGGAGCTCTGTCAGGATTGGTTGGGTCACCTGCATTTTTACCAACATTTGAAATTACCGAGTTGATAGCTCCTTCAGCTTTTTCACGTTTGATAATCTCAAAAACCTTTTTCTCAATCACTTTTGTTACCGAGTCCGTTACTTTAGCATCCGTTCCAATGGGTAAATTGTTGTAGATATAAATATAATCGGGTTCGCCACTTGGGAAGAAAATTACCTGTGGTTTTACCACACCCAGTAAGAAAATCGTTACGCCAAATAACACAAACATAGAAATCACTGCCCAAACAGGACGGTACCCTGTAATCAACCAAGAAATCAATTTTTGGTAATTATTCTTGAATTTTGGTAAACTCTTTTCTTGGAAAGGAACGATAATTTTTGGGGTAAGAATAAAGTGATTGAAAGCGTATAAAAGAGCAATCAACACAAAGAAATTCCCCAAACCTATATTGATAAGATAACCCAATAAAGCACAAACTACCAAGATAATCATTGGCTTTTTGATAGCCGCAACGCTTGTATCAACTACGCCATGTTCGTCGTGGCGTTTCATGAATGAAATGGCAAAAACAGGGTTCATTACATACGCTACAATCAATGAAGCAATCAAGGTACAAATCAAGGTAATTGGTAAAAATTTCATAAATTCACCAATAATACCAGGCCAAAAAAGAAGCGGAACAAATGGCATAACCGTCGTAACTGTTCCCGATAATACAGGAATAAATACTTCAGAAGCAGCCAATTTTACAGCTTCGATAATTGAAATATGGCGGTACTGATTGAAAATACGGTGCGAGTTTTCAATTACCACAATGGCATCATCTACCACAATACCCAAACCTAATAAGAAGGCAAAAAGTACGATGGTATTCAGCGTAAATCCTAAGAAAAACAATGGAATAAATGCTAAAAGAGCCGATAATGGAACAGAAAGTCCCACAAAAATGGCATCACGCACACCCATAAAGAACATCAAAACCAATACCACGAAGATAAATCCCAAAATTACAGTATTCACCAAATCGTCAATATCTCCTTTTGTTCTTTCTGAAGTATCCGCCGTAATTCTAACTTCTAAACCTTGTGGCAAACGGTTTTCTTTAGCCTTTGCAATGATTTCCTCAATTTCTTCCGAAGCCTTAATTAAGTTTGCTCCACCACGTTTGATAACGTTGAGGGTTACAACTTTTTTGTTGTCTAAACGAGCAAAATCTTGTTGTTCCTCACTGCTATCAATTACTTCTGCAACATCGCCCAAACGAACCATCGCACCTGATGATGAACGTAATTGAATATCTTGAATCTGAGCCATCGACTTAAATTCACCTTTTACTCTTAGCGTTCTTCTAACACCGTCAACGTTTAATTCACCACCTGAAATATTTACGTTTTCTCCTTGAATTGCTGTCTGAATATCATAAAATGATAAACCTGCCGACTGTGCTTTGTAAAGGTCAAGGTTGATTTGGATTTCACGAGTTAAAGCTCCTACAATATCTACACGAGTAATTTCTGGTAAACCTTCAATTTCGTCTTGTAAATCTTCTGCAAAATCTTTCAATTTTGATAGTGGAAAGTTACCTGCCAAGTTGATGTTCATAATTGGAAACTCCGAGAAGTTTACATCTTGCACAACTGGTTTTTTAGTCAAATCTTTTGGTAATTCAACAATATCGACTTTGTCTTTTACCTTACGAAGGGCATCTTCAACTTTTACGTCAGGGTTAAATTCAACCAAGATGATTGAAAAATCTTGTAGTGAATTTGACTTTACTTTTTTAACACCAGAGATAGTCTTAATCTGCTTCTCAATAGGTTTTGTAATCGTATTTTCAATATCCGTTGGCGTTGTTCCTGCATAAATAGTTTGCACATAAATTTGTGGAACTTTAATATCTGGAAATTGCTCTTTTGGTAAGATATTGTAAATCACCATACCTACAATAAATAGAATAGTGGTGAATAAATACACTGTTTTTTGGTTAGCTCCCAGCCAACCAATCATATTATAAATCGTACCCGCACCATGTTTTTCATTGGTTAAGGCTTCGTCTTGGAGGTCTTCTTGTTTCATTTTTTAATAGTCTCTAATGAGTGAATGAGTAATTGATAAAATGAGTGATTGACTAATAATTAATCAAACTCCCATCCACCAAGTCTTGATAGCCTTGTGTAATAATCAGATCGCCAGAGGTTAAACCTTCAATAATTTCTACATTTCCGTTGTAAGAAATTCCTGATTTTACTTTTCTACTTTTAGCGATTTTTTTGCCATTTTCAGTTACAGCTACATAAACAATGTCACCCATTTCAGTTTTTTGTACAATGTTTTGATTAACAACCAATGAATTAGCTTTTGATAAGTCATTTACGTTAATAATGGCTACTTGATTTGGTTTTAATGAACCACCCAAGTTTGGAATATTCGCCTCAATGCCGAATGTTCTTGAAGCGGGGTCAATCAAAGCATTTACCAATGAAATACGGGTTGAAAATTCTTTATTAATATCTGGGAATTTTACCGTTATCATATCTCCACGTTTTACTGAACCTACATAAGTATCAGCAATTTTAGCAGTTACTTTCAAGTCACCCACGTTTACAATTTGGGCAATTGGACCACCTGGCATTCCCATTTCTCCCGACTTTTGGATAACTTTTTCAACCGTTCCCGAAATTGGAGCGTAAACTTTCGTCATTGCCAATTGCGTTTCCATCGTTGCGATACGTTTCTCCAAAGATTCTTTGTTTGCTTTTGCCTGTAAAAACTGAACTTCCGTACCAATTTGTTGATCCCAAAGAGCTTTTTGTTTGTTGAAAATGGTACTTGCTAAGTCTAATTGCGTTTTTATTTCAACCAGTGATTCTTTCATTACTGAATTATCAATCGTTGCTACTAATTGACCTTTTTTCACAACCTGACCTTCTACTATGAAAAGTCCAGTAATTGCTCCACCCATTTGTGGGGTTACTTGTACGATATTTTTAGAAGTCACAATGCCCTGAGCTTCCACAAAGTGTTTGAAATTTTGTGCTTGAATTGGCATTACCGAAACATTGATTGGCGTTGCTTCGACTTTTTTCTCAGTTGCTCCTAATTCTTTTTCAAGAGCTTTGATTTTTACTTCAATTTCTTTTTGTTGAGTTTTCAAATCTGCCAATTCCGTTTTTTTATCTGGCTTACTGCACGCAGCTAAAAGTAGGATAGAGGCAAGGCTTAAGTATTGTATTGTTTTCATCTTATATAAAATAATGATAGTATGGTTGAATGATTTATTGAGAGAATGTTTATGACTAAGTGATTACGTGATTGAGTGAATATTTAGACAAATTCACTCAATCACTCATTCGCTCAATCATTCATTGTATAATTTTCCTAAAGCTTTGTCTAAGTCAACTTTAGCCACTAAAGCGTTATAAAATGTGGTGAAATAGTTGGTTTGAGCTTCTTTAAAAGAAATTTCAGCATTGACTACCTCCAAATTTGAACCAACACCTTGTTTGTATTTAATTTTGGTAACTCTTACTACTTCGCTTGCCAAATCCATATTTGCTTTTTGTTCTTGCAAAGTTTCATACGCATTTTTCAAAGTAATTTGACCTTGTTTTACCTGCATATCAATTGAATTTTCTAATAATTCAAAACTTTGTTTTACTTTCAACAAGCTATTTTGCGACTGGATGATTTTGTTTTTTCTCTGGAAACCATCAAAAATAGGTACTTGAACTGCAAAGCCAATGTTGGCAGCATTAAACCACGGTTTGGTGATTAAATCAAAAAACTGAGGACGACCCGCCGAATAAGCATAACTACCCGTTAGAAGAACTTTGGGAAGAACCGCTGCTTTTTGATTTTTCAAATCCAATTCAGCCAAACGATTTTGTGTTTCAAGAATAGAATATTCAATTCTGTTGCCATATTTCAAATCCAATTGATTTTCAGGAATTAATTCATTGATATTCACATCTGAAAGTTTATCCGTTAAGGTTATCGTTTCTGTGAGCTTTTTCCCCATCTGGAATTTCAATAAATGATAGCTCAATTCTTGTAAACGGTCAACGTTTTTAGCTTCAATTTTCAAGTTATTTAATTGAACTTCAAGGCGTTGTACGTCAAGTTTTTCAACAAAGCCTTGTACGTTAAATGCTTTTGTATCACGCAAAAGAGAATCCAAACGACCGATATTAAGCGTCAATAACTTAATACGTTCTTCATTTACCAAAATACCATAATAGGCTTTTGTTACCGCTTCGGCAGCTTGTTGTTTAGTTTGGATAAGTGCCTTTTTAGATAATTCTTTATAAACATCCGCTGCTTTCAAGCCCAAAGTATAAGAACCATCAAATAATAATTGGCTTAAACTTATGCCCGCCTGACCTGCGTTTGCTACTCCAAATTCAGCCGCAATAACATCACCTTCAGCCGCATTAGGGTCAAAAGTTTTAGCAGGAATAAATGCTTTTTGAATGATTAAGTTGTTGGTATAACCAATACTTGCATTTACTTGTGGCAAGCCAATTCCTTTAATTTCATTGACACGAGCCTCAGCATTGTAGATGTCAAGTTGGGCACTTTTGATAGAAATATGATTTTTTACGGTATAATCAACCGCTTCACGGAGCGAATAATTTTGCTGTGAAAAAGAGAGGTTTGTAACAAGCAATAGGCTGAAAATTAGCCACTTACTTAGTAGGTTTGTATTCATAACGTGTTTGTTTTTGTGGAATTAGACCGCTTTGTACTGTTGAAATAAAATAATTTTACTTACAATTGGTAATGTTGATAAATTTCTAAACCTTTTTCGGTGAGCATTCCTCTCATAAAGTGGTCAAGTAACGTGATTTGGACATCAACTACTGTAAATTTGTTAGGAGGAAATATATGCGGGTCAAATCCCATTTCTACTTGCTCCAATCTCATTCTTGCTAAAATATCAACCTTAATATCTGCTCTGAAATATCCTTGTCCAATACCTTCTACAAGGTCTTTTTTAATCATTTCAAGCACAAATTTTTCCTTATGTTCTTGAAATAGTTTCCATGTGCGGGGATGATACTTTTTTATATCGAAAAAGGCAGAAGGGTTGATTTCGGTAAAAGAATCTTTACATAAATCCATCGCTTTCATGGTTTTTTCTACCACATTAGAGGATATTTTATTCAATTCATCCCACTCACATTCATCTGTGGCAATCTCCAACAACATCAACTGATGAACCAATTCATCTTTATCTTCAAAGTGCTGATATATCGTTTTTTTTGAAATGCCAAGCTCACTTGCAATGTCATCCATCGTTACAGATTTAATTCCGTAACGAAAAAAATGCTCACGAGCCTTAGCGATTATTCTTTCTTTAATTTCCAATTTTTAACATTTTTAAATACTTAAAAACTTTAGAAACAATTAGAGTTTCCAATTTTAAAACTTTGGAAACTTTTAAAAGGTTCAAAGTTTTTATAATTTTTTTTAGAAATCAGATATTGATAGAATTTTAAAAATAAATTTAACTTGTTGATTTTAAGGTAAAAATTCTATATATTATATTTTTTATAAATATAGTTATATTTTATACTTTGTACTATTTCAAGATGCAAAGAAAAGCTTATTTGGATTTTGTCGCTAAAAAATAGTTTGTACGGTTATATTAATACGTGAAAGACATTTGAATTAAGAAATCATTAAGAAGTGTAAAGTCGAAATCGGTTCTATCTTTGTAAATATGAAAACCATTCGTAATGTGCTTATATACGTCGCTTTAGCTTGTGTTTTGTTATTGGCATTGGCAACTGTATTTCAAGAAAAACTCATTTTCAGAAATACCAAAATTGCTGTAAATTATCAGTATGAATTTAAAAGTGATTTTGACGAAATGTGGTTTGAACCCAAATCAGGCGTAAAGCTAAATGCCCTTTATTTTAGAACGGATTCTGTAAAAAGAAAGGGGCTTGTCGTGTATTTTCATGGAAATGCCGACGACTTGAAGCGTTGGGGGAAATATGCTGACGACTTCACAAAAAATCATTACGATATTTTGATGATTGATTATCGGCAATTTGGAAAATCAACGGGAGAACTTTCTGAAAAAGCTTTGCACATAGATGCAAGATACGTATATGATTGGGCAAAAAAACGATTTCCAGAGGATAAGATTATCATTTACGGGCGTTCATTGGGAACGGGTATCGCTACACGTTTGGCATCAGAAACCAATCCTAAAATGTTATTATTGGAAACGCCGTATTTTAGCTTGATAGATGTAGGCGAAAGCTATTTTCGGATTCTTCCTTATGATAAATTATTGAGATACAAAATGCGGACAGATTTATGTATGCAAGCCGTAAAATGCCCAATTTACTTATTTCATGGCACAAAAGACGAAGTTGTTCCGTACCAATCAAGTATCAAATTGGCAAAACTATTAAATAAAAAACCTTCTGAAATCTTAACGACAATTCCAGAAGGTAAACATAAAAATTTAGGAGAATTTCAGGAGTATCACCGTGCTTTGGAGCTTTTACTGAAATATTAGCTACTTAGACCACTGATTAGACCGATTGGGCAGATTTACACAGATAAAATATAATAGTATAAAATCAACGATAATAATAAAAAATCTGTGTAAATCTGTTTAATCTGTATAATCGGTGGTCTAAATAATTACCGCCCGAAGTCATCCTGTAATCTCACAATATCTTCTTCGTCCGACGGATTTTCTGGGTCTGTATGTTGCCAAATTTCAGCCACAACGCCCCAGCCATCCAAGCCAATCAAACGGTGGCGTTCACCTTTGTCCATTTGGATAAAACTTCCCGATTCTAACGTTTTTACTTCTTCCGATTGTTCGTCGGTATCGCTAATTTTTACGCCAACGGTTGTTCCTGCAATTACTTTCCAGATTTCAGCACGACGAAAATGGTATTGCCATGACAAACGTTTTTGCGGAGCAACCACCAATATTTTGGGCGATAATTTATTCGTAATTTGAATTTCCGACATTTCTAATTGTGGAAAATAAAGAGCGGCAAATGCGGCTGCTTGACTTTCTTCCAAGACAAAAAAACCACCCCAAGGACGAGTTTGGTCTTGAGCCGAAACCGTGAAGCCTAATGCTGAGAGTTCAGAGGCAATTTGACTAAAAATATCAGTCTTTTCAGTCGCTGAGTTGATTATTAAATTCATGAATAGATTTGAAATAATTGAAATACAAAATTAGCTAAAACATTATAAAATCAAATTTTAGTTATTGCCTTGATACTGGAAATTATTTAAAGGTCATAAATCTTTCATCATCCAAACGTCGCAACTGTTATGTCCGCTGTTACCCAAAGCACTTGTTAAATAAGTAAATCCTGATTTTTCATAAAGAGGAATAGCAATATTTAGTTCAGGTAGCGTTTCGAGGTACATTTTTGTGTAGCCCAATTCTTTGGCAGCGTCAAAGCAACGATTCAATAAAGTTTTACCCAATCCTAAACCTCTAAAATCTGATTTAAGATAAAGTTTCACCAACTCACAAGTATCTTCAGGAAGATTTTCAGTTGGAAAAACACCTGCACCACCCGCCATTTTTCCATCAACTTCTACGATAAAATAAATGGATTTTGGCTCTCTGAAAAGCTCAAACAAATGGTCGGTTGTGGGGTCATAAAAGACCGTTCCTTGTTTTGCTGCATTAAAATCTAATAATGAATTTCGGATAATTGTGGCTAATTCTCGGTTATCTTGAGGTTGTATTTGACGAATGTTAATGTGTTTCATGAATTTGATTGATTTTAGGGCTTATAAATCAAAAAGGAGAAACAGTATAAACCGTTTCTCCTTTTGACATTTCTAAAAAAGAAAAAGTTTATTCAGCATATTCCTCAATTGGCAAACAGCTACAAACCAAATTACGGTCACCATAAGCTGAGTCAATTCTTGAAACTGTTGGCCAAAATTTATTCGCTTTTACGTATCCTAATGGGAAAACTGCTTTTTCACGAGTGTATGGTCTGTCCCAATTTTCCGATAAAACTATTGCTTGCGTGTGTGGAGCGTGTTTCAAGACGTTATTTGCTTTGTCTGCATTTCCGTTTTCAACTTCCGCAATTTCTTCACGAATCGCAATCATGGCATCACAAAAACGGTCTAATTCTGCTTTTGATTCAGATTCTGTTGGTTCAATCATCAACGTTCCAGCCACTGGGAAAGAAAGCGTTGGAGCGTGGAAACCATAGTCCATCAAACGTTTTGCAATATCTTCGGCTTCAACACCTGCTGATATTTTAAACGGACGACAATCTAAAATCATCTCATGGGCACAACGTCCTTGTGAACCTGTATAAAGCACAGGGTAATGTCCTGCCAAACGAGCTTTGATATAGTTGGCATTCAAAATTGCCGTTTCCGTAGCACGAGTTAAGCCATCGCCACCCATCATCGCAATGTATGCGTATGGAATAGTAAGAATGGATGCCGAACCATAAGGTGCTGCCGATACCGCTGAAATACCATCTTTGCCACCAACTTTTGAAACAACTGCGTGGCTTGGCAAGAATGGTACTAATTGTTTTGCTACGCCGATAGGTCCCATGCCAGGGCCACCACCACCGTGAGGAATGCAGAAGGTTTTGTGTAAATTTAAGTGACAAACATCCGCCCCAATGGTTGCAGGTGAAGTTAAACCTACTTGAGCATTCATATTGGCACCGTCCATATAAACTTGTCCGCCAAATTGGTGAATCATTGCACAAATTTCTTTGATTGATTCTTCAAAAACTCCATGCGTTGATGGATACGTTACCATCAAACAAGATAAATTGTCAGCGTGTAATTGTGCTTTTTCTCTTAAATCAACAAGGTCGATATTTCCGTTTTCATCACATTTGGTAACAACTACTTTCATTCCTGCCATTACCGCAGAAGCTGGATTTGTTCCGTGTGCTGATGATGGAATTAAGGCAACATTACGGTGGAAATCTCCACGAGATTCATGATATGCACGAATAACCATCAAACCAGCGTATTCACCTTGAGCTCCAGAATTTGGTTGGAATGACATTGCCGAGAACCCTGTAATTTCACAAAGCCATTCGTTCAAATCTTCAATCATGGCAGTATAACCTTGTGCCTGACTTTTTGGGACAAATGGGTGTACATTACCAAACTCTGACCATGTTACAGGAATCATTTCAGTAGTTGCATTCAATTTCATCGTACAAGAACCCAATGAAATCATTGAATGAACCATTGAAAGGTCTTTGTTTTCTAATTGCTTTAAATATCTAAGCATTTCATGCTCAGAATGATAGCTATTGAAAACAGCATGAGTTAAGAAGTCAGAAGTACGATTGAATGATTTACCAAAAGCAAAATCAACTTGGTCGAAAAGTGACGATAATTCAACTTCTGCTGTTCCAATTTTTTCAAAAACTGAAACGATATTTTGAACGTCTTCAATGGTACAAGTTTCGTCTAAAGAAATTCCGATATATTTGTAATCATCATAATATCTAAAGTTGATACCGTTTGCTAAAGCCTCTTTTTTCAAATGCGTTTCATCTTCGCCAATATTTACCTTAATCGTATCGAAATATGAACTTGTCTCAATTTTATAACCTAACTTTTCAAGAGCTAAAGCAGTCAACTTTGTTAAGCCATGAACACGTTCTGCAATTGCTTTTAAACCTTCTGGCCCATGATAAATAGCGTAAGCGGCTGCCATTACCGACAATAAAACTTGGGCAGTACAAATATTTGAAGTAGCTTTTTCACGACGAATATGTTGCTCCCGAGTCTGTAATGCCATACGCAAAGCACGATTTCCTTGAGCATCAACAGACACACCAATGATACGACCTGGAAGATGACGTTTAAATTCGTCTTTTGTGGCAAAAAATGCGGCATGAGGACCTCCAAAACCCATTGGCACACCAAAACGTTGTGACGTACCCACAACAACGTCGGCACCCATTTCACCTGGCGATTTCAATAAAGTTAATGCTAATAAATCAGAAGCAACTACTACGTTTATTCCTAATTCATGAGCCGACTCAATTAATGAAGTATAGTCAAAAAGTTGTCCGTCTCCCGCTGGGTACTGGACAATCATTCCGTAAATTTTATCTTGTGTTAAATCAACTTTACGATGGTCGCCAACGATAATTTCGATGCCAAGTGGATTAGCACGAGTTTTCAAAACATCAATCGTTTGTGGATGGCAAAGCTCCGAAACAAAAAAAGCTTCTGCTGTTTTCTTAGCACCTTTTCTTTGTCCGTGCAACATCGTCATTGCCTCAGCTGCAGCCGTTCCTTCATCCAAAAGAGAAGCGTTGGCAATTTCCATACCCGTAAGGTCGATAATCATTGTTTGATAATTCAACAACATTTCTAAACGACCTTGTGCAATTTCTGCTTGATATGGTGTATAAGCAGTGTACCAAGCAGGATTTTCAAGAATGTTACGTAAAATCACGGCTGGCGTGTAAGTGTCGTAATACCCCATACCTATATGAGACTTATATGTATCATTCATCTGAGCCATTTTTTTGAAATCCTTCAAAAATTGTGCTTCAGATTTTGCTTCTGGCAAGTTCAGAGGCTTAGGTAAATGAATAGCAGGCGGAACTGTTTGATTGATGAGTGTTTCGATAGAATCTACTCCAATAATATCAAGCATTTCCTTGCGGTCAGCTACGTTAGAATTGTTATGACGATTCTCAAATTTTTCTTGATACTGAAAGTTTATCTTCATTTTGGGAGAAAAAAAGGGTATTGTTTTTCAAAAACTGGCACAAATTTACAAAGAATTAATTTCAAACACGATATTGTAAAGTCTCAGATTAACAGGGTGTTAAATTATTTTGTTCAATAAAATAAATGAGTCCTTTTGTGTTCTAAAAAATATTGGAATTGTACAAAAAATAATGAATTTTGAGATTTTATTAAATTTATTTTCAAAGTAAACAACCATTTTACAATTTTCTGCGTCTCATTAACATAGTCTATAATAGTATATCTCTGACTTATAGGCTGATTTCTATTACTATATAAAACATATTTGAATTGTTGAACTTCTTAAGATAATTTATTGACCGTTTAATAATTTTAATGAGTAACTAAAGGTCATATCTATTGACTTAATCGGTAAAAGACAGTAGTTTTGTATGTGAAATATAGGAAAAATACAAATTTTTAACAGTTATATTTTTTTTGTAAAAAGATTTCTAAAACATTTTATCATTGTTTATCCCTACTATTTTACTTTATAGTCAGATTATGAAACCTATGAAAAAGCAGTTAAAAAATAATCCAATTATTGTTATCTCTGCGTTACTACTTTCCATAGTAACTATTATTACTTATAGCCGAAATTTAGAATCTACTGCAAAAGTACCTCAAGGTTTTTTCTCAGGAAAAATTAGTTTTGATAGCACATCAAGTCATAAATTATATTCAGATAAAATACAAGTAAAGAAAAGTGCAGAGCGTGGTGTGACGGTTTTGACAATTGTAGTAACCGATAATAATTCTCCTGAATCAGTTTTTGTGAAATTATATAATGCCAATGAGAAAGGGACATTTTTTATCCCAGGAGAAGGAGATTTTCAGAATGTAGGGAATTTGATAAAGGATGTCAATCAGTTTCGTCAAGAAAGTAATTTTTACCAAACAACCTTAGCCAATGATGAAGGGTTAAAAAATGGAGTTGGTAGAGTAAACATCGTTAAATTGACCGAAGACGAAATCGAAGGTGAATTAATTATTATTGCCAATAACTCAGAAGGAAAACAAGCTCAGTTGGAATCGGCAAGATTTAAAGCAAGATTTTAGAACAAATGAAAATATAAATCATCATTTGACAAAATTATATTTAGTGGTTAGGTGATACCAAAACGTCCATTGCTTTGCTTTGGACGTTTTTTTGTTTTAAATAAGCGAAATAGCAAATGTCGATTAGCGAAGTGAGTTGTTAAACCAATGTCATTCAGTTAAGCGGATTCAACTTCCCGAAAGTTTTTAACTTTCGGGAAGTTCGTCCACAAGTAATAACTCATAAATTTCTTAACTAAACGATATTGGGTTGTTTAACCTTCGTTAATCGCTATTCTCGCTTATTTCACTACTTCAAATAATTCTTTATCCATTTGTGGTTTCACAGTGCAAGTATTGTCGAAGTGCATGGTTGTGGTACTGCTTGAATTATAAGCCTCCCATTTTGGTAAATCTTTGTGATTTGGATTGCCAATTTTTGCGAAGTTTATCCATGCTTGGCTCATTTTATTTGCCAATATATACGCATCTTTATTGCCACCTGTCATTTCTTCGCAACGAGTGATGTTATCAAAAACGAAAGGAATTTCCATACAGTGAACCGCTTTGTATTTGCCATCCATTACGGGCGATTGCCAGTCGAATAAGTACATATAAACGGGTGAGCCACCTGCTAAAGCTGATTTTTGATTTGCTTGAACAACTGCTCCAGGTCGGAACGTTACGTCGTAATCCATTAATTGTGAAGGCGTTGCGGTAGGGTAAGCTTTTTTGACAGCCGCAATATAAGCATCAGTTTTATCTCCATAAGTTTTCTTAACTGCTTCTACTGCTTGCTCTTGAGTAATTCCTTTTGGAAGTCCACCTCTGAATGGCATAAATTCATTAACCGTAGTTCCAATCATCAAGGGAACATTTTTAGATAATTCAAATGCTTCATTTGAGAACAACTGATATGGTAAAACGTCACCATCAGCACTTGGTCCCCAACTTAAGCCAAAACCGATTACGGGTTTTCCTTCAGCTTTCATTTTATCAGCAATCGTTTTAAGTGCTTTTTTCCCTGCATCGCTCAAAGTTTGGAATGGAATTTTTTGAATATCATCAACTTTATCTGCTGAAAGCCCCAATTCTTTTATCACTTCTGCCCCAATGGCTTGCGTAGTGGTTTTGTCGAGCATAGCAGTACGGAAAGCCCCACTTTGATTGATAGCTTTGTGGAATAAACCCTTTGCTGACGGCATTGCCATTAAAGTATTTACTTTGGCTCCACCGCCTGATTGTCCGAAAATGGTAACATTATTTGGGTCACCACCAAAGTTTGAAATGTTCGTTTTAACCCATTCAAGAGCTGCTTTCATATCCAAAATGCTCAAATTGGCAGATTGCTTATATTTTTCGCCATAAGCTGATAAATCTAAATAACCCAAAACATTCAAACGATGATTGATTGAAACAACCACAACGTCGCCTTTTTTAGCTAAATTTTCACCATCGTAAGAAGGCAATTCTTGCGAAGAACCAGCGGTAAAACCACCTCCGTGAATCCAGAACATGACAGGGCGTTTTTTGCCATCATTAACACTTGGCGACCACACATTGACACGCATACAGTCTTCGTTGGTATATCCCCAACTGTGGTTGAAAACAAATTCGCCTTCGTCCATTACACTCGTTGTTGGGTCAACAAGTGGAGCAACAGGGCCATACGATAAAGAACTGCGTATGCCCGACCATGCTTTGGTTTTTTGTGGAGCTTCAAAACGTTTGGCTTCGGCATACGGAATGCCTTTATAGGTAACGATATTATTGTGAATATAGCCACGAACTTTACCCGCATCGGTAGAAGTTACAGCTACATTTTCGCCTGTTTGAATTTGGGCGTTAACTCCAAAACAAGTGCTGAGAGCTAAGGAAAGAGCAATAATTGTTTTTTTCATTATGTTTTTGAGATTGATATTCTGAATTATATGTCCATTTCTAAAAGTGCATAACTTAAGGCTTTTCCGTGTGTGTCCATGCGTAGAGACGTTGTTACGCCACCTGCCAAAGCATCTTGACAAACGAAAAGTAAGGATGAAATATTGGGCATTTCGTAGCGAATGACTTCACCGAAAACGATGCCTTTCATGTGTTTTTTGACATTTTCGACGGTTACTTTTTGGCAAAGCATTTCAAAATCATTTTCATCGTATGGAATCAGTGAAAGCGTTGAAATATTGCCTTTGTCGCCCGCTCGGCTATGTGCGATGTCGTATAGTTTCATTATTTAATTTGGGAACTATCTACAATTTGTCGGAGAATAAAATAGACCACAGATTGTACAGATTTGATAGATTTACACTGGGACGATGCACAGTCGGAAAAATTAAAGAAAATCATAACTCCGTTAGGGGTATTAATCTGTTTTGCCAGTGGTCTAATTTTGTCTTGCGATAAATAGTAGATAGATAATTCCGTTTAATTTTGAGTAAATATTTCAGCTTTCGAAATAATCAACGATGGGTATAACTTTATTTCTATCCATCAAAACGGATACAATTCCAATAACTTCATTGACGTATTTTCTGACTCCGCCACCACCTGCTGGGCCATTGGTATAAAGAGCTTCTACTTCTTCCCCAATTAATGCTGCTTCGGTTTGTGTTTTGGCTTTTGCGGCTACTCGAAGTCGGATTTCTGAATTTTGATATTGAAATTCGGAATTAGGGAAAATTGAATTTTGACCAATATAATCTACTTGAATCTCGTCAAATTGAGATTTTAATCGTTTTTCAATTATTTCTCCTGCCAATTTTGCTCTTTCCAATGCCGACGAACCTGCATAGGAAATTTCTCCTTCCCCTTGCCAAAATGCTTTATAGCCAACGCTTACTTTATAATTTTTGGGTTTGGTTTTGCCACCGCCACCAGTCATTTTTACTTGATTTTTAGCTATCTCTTGCAACTTTACACTCGTAAAATCGGCAATGACATCGGGCGTATAATATTCGTTTGGATTAATAACTTCGTACAATAATTGCTCTTTGGCAGTTTGCAGATTAATGATTCCGCCTGTTCCTTCTACTTTACTAATAATTGCCGAGCCGTCGGGGAAAATATCAGCGAATGGATGTCCTAAATTCTCCAAATTTTCAACGGTTTTTTTAATGGGGTCGGCAAAATATCCACCCGTTATTTGTCCTGCACATTCCATCAAATGCCCGATTACTGTTCCTTTTCCCAATAAATTATAATCGTCCGTTTTCCAACCAAATTCATGAATCATTGGGGCAAGAAATAACGAAGGGTCTGCTACTCGACCTGTGATAATGATTTGAGCATCAGTTTGTAAGGCTTCTAAAATTCCTTCAACGCCGAGATAAGCGTTGGCGGAAATGAGTGATGAGTTAATCGTGATAGGTGATGAGGTTTTTTGTATTAGTTCAACGGCAAAATCTTCATTCCCAAATTTTACAAAATCGTCATCAGTCAAAGTTGGATTATCCAATATATTATCCCCATAAATAGCCGCTACCTTTATCTTGATTCCTTGTTTTTGAGCAATTTCTATGATTTTTTTTGCTCCCTCAATTGGATTAGCAGCTCCCATATTGGTAATGAGACGAATATTATTTTTGACCAAATGAGGTAAAAGCGTTTCAATTCTACGTTCCAAAAGTGGGTCGTATCCTTTGGTTGGGTCAGCCATTTTGCGTTTATTGGCAAGGGCAATGGTGCGTTCTGCCAAACATTCCAAAACCAAATAATCTAATTCTCCTTTTTCGGCAAGAACGATGGCAGGCTCAATTCTATCGCCAGAAAACCCTGCCCCACAACCTATTCTAATTTTTTGTTTCATAATTTACAAATGGATTGAACCCGTTAAAATCGCCACAATCGTCATTACAATGGTTGTTCCCCAAGCCCATTTGAAGGTATTTCGTTGATGTTCGCCTAAATCAACATCTGCCAAACCAACCAATAAAAACGTTGATGCCGTAAGCGGACTAATTGGAAAACCGACTGTCATTTGTCCCAATAAAGCAGCACGACCAATTTCGAGTGGGTCGATGCCAAATTGTGTAGCGGTCTGACTCAAAATTGGCACAACACCAAAATAGTAGGCATCTGGCGTGAATAACATACTGGCTGGTAAACTCGTGATTGCCGTTAGCATGGGTAAAAGATTGGCGTGATTTTGCGGAATGAAAGCAACCAAAGTATTTGCCATTTCTTCAATCATTTTTGAGCCTGTCAAGATTCCAGAGAAAATTCCTGCGGCAAAAATCATACTTGCCACCATAAAAATATTTGTCCCGTGAGCTTTCATAACTTTCTGTTGGTCAGCAAGTTTTGGGTAGTTAATCAGCAAGGCAATCATGCTTGCCACCACAAACAAAACAGGGGCAGGAATCCAATCTTTCATTAAGGCTATAATCAAAGAAATTGTTGAAATAGCGTTGAAAATGAGCAATTTGGGTCTTCTTAATCCGTGTTGTTCTTCGGTCAGATTCTCTTTATGATTGTACTGAAAATCAATAATGCCAAGTCGATTTCTTTCTTTTTTACCCAACCAATACGCCACGAAAATCACCCAAGCAATACCGCCCAAAATGGCAGGAATATTTGGATTGAAAATATGTACTGCGTCCGATTTTAGAGTAGAAATGGCTCTTGCCGAAGTACCCGACCAAGGAACCAAGTGCATTGGTCCAACGCTCAAGGCTACAATGGTTGATAATACCAATCGGTTGATTTTTAGTTGTTTATAAATAGGTAAAAATGCCGAAAGTACAATCATAAACGTTGCCGTTCCGTCGCCATCCAAATGTACAATCATCGTTAAAATTGCCGTTCCGATGATAACTTTTAGCGGGTCGCCTTTTACCGATTTGATGATGAATGCGATTACAGGGTCGAAAAGTCCAGCATCGAGCATCGTGGCAAAATACAACACGGCAAACATCAATAGAATACCTGTTGGAGCAACTTGTTTGATGCCCGCAAGGCTAAACTCACCCAATTCTTTTGGATTAAAACCTGCTATCAAACCAAAGACAATGGGCGTAATAACCAATGCCGTCATCACTGACATTTTCTTGGTCATTATCAAGATTAAAAAGATAATTATCGTGGTAAAACCAAGTAAAGAAAGCATGATTTAGGGTTCGTGTTAGGTTTTAATCAACTCAATTTATTCAACAATGACACCGTTCTTTTTCAAGATATTGTGAAAGAAAAGCACATGATAAGGCAATGAGTTTTCCCAATAAGGCCATGTATGAGCTCCTGGTCTTTCGGTATAATCATGAGCAACGCCAGCGTAAAGTAGTCGGCTATGCAATTCACGATTGGCATCAATTAGAAAATCATCTACGCCACAGTCAATAATGATAGGCATGGCATTTTTCTTGATAACATCAACCATATTAACGATTGAATTTTTTACAAAAACTTCGTTTGAAACATCTGACGTACCTAAAAGTTTTTCAAAACGGTCTTTCAACGATTTTGAAAAATCTGCATTGACTTTAAATTTTGTGTAATTCATATCCATTGCACCGCTCATTGTTCCTGCCGCACCAAATAAATCAGGGTGACGACTTGACAAATACATTGCACCGTGTCCACCCATCGAAAGTCCCGTAATTACTCGTCCTTTATTGCTTTTTATGGTTCTGTAAGTAGCATCAATTTTCTGAATAACTTCTTTGGTGATGTAGGTTTCAAACAGGCTATTGGGTGTATCCATATACCAACCGAAAGTTTCGCCTTCGGGCATTACAATTATCAAATTATATTTATCGGCTAAGTTTTTTACGAGATTTTTATCAGGCGTTGAAGTCAGCCAATCACGGAAATGCCCACCGCCACCGTGAAGTAAATAAAGCACAGGATACGAAGCCTGATTTTTGGCATAGGAAGCAGGTAAAACCACTGCTGCTTTGTAGGCTTTATTCATGACCGCACTTGGCACATCGAGGCTATCAAGCGTTGAGGCTTTTGCAGAAAAAGTAAAAAGAATGATGACTAAATAGATGAAATTTCGCATAGTTTTGTTTAAACTTTATTTGATTAATTTTCTTCCACAATCTGTACGCCCCACGCTTCTAAATCTAAGGTACTATTTGCTGAAACGGCTTTGTTCGTAATTAGCTCATTTCCGTTTTTGTACGCATACTTAACCTGCTGAGGAACAGCCGAATAGTTGAAGAAATAACGAATCGTTTTCCCTTGTTGATTTACGCCCGATTTGGTGATAATTGGGAAGGTTAAGCTTTGCTCCGTTTTCCATAAGTTAGCTTTTTCCAAAGCATCTTTCATGATTTTTTCGGTCAATGCTGAGGTCGTCATACAAGCCACATAAGTTGCCAAACCTTTCCCGAATTGGTTTTGGGTTACGGCCGCATAATTTCCCCAAGATGGATGTTCGTAATAGGCTAAAACTTTGGCAGTTGTTGGCGTAATTAATTCCATCCATGTATTGATTTTGTTGTGTTCCAAGCCAACTTTGAAAGGGTCATTTTTCAACGAAACATTCTGCGGAACAGTAAACTGACTGTAAGAAATTCCGCAAGCCTCATTGATAATGGCAGGTTGAACGGTGCTTCTAACCTTCACGTTTTCATCCGAAAATCCACTTTTGAAAGTATAAACCACGTGTCCGCCATCTTTGACAAACTGATTTAATTTCTTCAAAACATCATCTGAAGCAGCGTAAAGTGCAGGGACAATAATGAGTTTATAATTACTCAATGCAGGGTTTTTCGTTGCGTCAATAAAATCCATGCCCACGTTCATTTTGTAAAGAGCATCATAATAAGGGCGGAGAATATCGTTGTAGGTTTCTCTTGCACCCCAACCAAAACTAAATGCATTGAAAGCGGTTTGGGCTTCGTTGCTGAAAAGAATTGCCACTTCATTCTTTTTCTTCAAATTGATGAGTTTATCGCTCAATCGGGCAAAATCTTTACCGATAGTTTTGGCTTCGTTGTAGGTTGGATTTGGTTCGAAATCATGGCTTAAAAGTCCTTTCCAGTAGGTTTCTGCTGAGTTATGAATGGAATGCCAATGCCAATATTCCAACATATTTGCTCCCGAAGCTAAGTGACTAAACGCTTGTAAACGCAATTGGTTTGGATATGGAACCCATTGCGGAAAACCTTGTGCTTCGGTTTCGATGACGAAGTAATTCTTGTTTTTCATCGAGCGAGTTAAATCCCCACCCAAAGAAATTTCGATACCCGTCAGAGCGTCTTGCGTTGGGTGATAAATGTCAATTCCTGCTACGTCTAAGGCTTTTGCCGCCGCAAAGTGGTCAACATCAGGCTGAATTCCGTAAGAATATCCACGCCAATCAAGGTCGAAATTTTGAGTGACAAATTGCGTTGGTTTGGCATATTCTTTTACGATTTTGGTTTGCCAAGCCAAATAATCCGTAACGATTTGACGTTGAAATTTTGAAAATTCCGAGTTCAAACTGGCATTAATTGAAGCATTGAACGTGCCATTTACCACAGGGAAATCATCCCAATTATTGATTCTATTACTCCAATAATCCAAGCCAAAAGCTTTATTTACAGCCTCTAAAGTCTTGAATTTATCTTTCATATACGCCACAAAAGCCTTTTGCACATTGTCGCCCGCTGTTCCATAGGCTTTGGTTTCATTATCAACTTGATAACCAATAATAGCAGGATGGTCTTTGACGTGTTCCATGATTTTACGAATCACTCGCTCGGCATGAAAACGGAAATGTTCATTGGTAATATCCATATTTTGTCTTGCTCCGTACAGGTTTTTACCTTTGGACGTAGTCGCCAAAATATCAGGATATTTTTTAGCCAACCAAGTCGGGAAAGCATACGTTGGCGTGCCAATAATTACTTTAATTCCGCCTTTGTGCATGGCATTTAGCACACGGTCGATGTGCGAATAATCCCAAACATTATCTTGTGGTTCAAGGGTACTCCATGTCGATTCTGCAATTCTGACTACATTTATGCCAGCCTCTTTCATCATTGCTACATCTTTTTCAAGACGTTCGTAAGGCATATATTCGTCGTAATACGCCACCCCAAAAAGTAGAGACGTTGCCTGCAACGTCTCCAAAGGCAACGTTTCCAAAGGCAACGTCTGTACTGGCAACGTCTGTACTGGTTTCTGGGCAAAAACGTGATTGAAAAATGATAAAAAGAGAATAAATAAAAAGTGTTTTTTCATGATATTGTGATAATGTTGAACGTGTATTTTTAAGCAAATAAATTCACGTCAATAAACTCATTTCTGAATTTTCCTTCGGGGTCGTGTTTGGTCATCAATGCTTTAAATTCTGCTAATTTTTCAATTCTTCCCTGTAAAACTGACGGCTTCATCGTGAATACTTTTCCCCAATGCGGACGTGGATTAAAAGGAGCGAGGGCTTCTTCGATAAACGGTAAAACTGCCGTAACTTCTTCAATTTCTTGTTTCCAAGTAAAGTGAAAAGCAACGCAAGTTTTGCCATTGAAGGGACTCATTAATAAATCATCGGCAGCAATGGCTCTGACTTCCGTAATCATTAAATGCGGAGAAATTTTTGCGTTCAATTTCTCAATTGCCATAAAACCTTCGTAGGCGTTTTCAAAAGGAATGAAAAATTCTGATTGTAATTCTTTACCGCTACTTGGCGTAAAACCCATTCTGAAATGTGGCATACGCTCGTACCAAGGACCTTCAACGCCCATTTGTTCGGTACAATTAATGGCATCGAGGGCTTCGATTGGGTGGAGGTTTTTAGTCGCTAATTTTGCTCCGAAAAACTCTGGAGCGATTTCTTTCATGTCGTCCGATTTACTTTTTATCCAAACTTCACTAACGTTTTTCTTTGTCCAATCGGTAAATAAACTTACGCTATGACCTGCCGACATAATGGCTTCAAAATTCTTTTCCAATTCAGTCATCGCTAAGTTTTGATATACAATTTGCTTCATTTTGAAGGTTGGTTGTACATCAAGCGTAATTTTGGTGGCAATTCCCAATGCTCCCAAATTCACGACTGCACCCAGAAATTCTGCACCGTCTTTTTCTTTCGTTAAATTGATAACTTCGCCTTTGCCATTTACAAACTCAATTCCAGAAACTGCCGTTGCCAAACTACCATTTTTAATCCCCGAACCATGCGTAGAAGTGGCACACGCACCTGCTACCGAAATATGAGGTAATGATGCCAAATTATGCAAGGCAAAACCGCTTTCATCTAATTGTTTACAGAATTCTCCGTATTTGATTCCTGCCCCAACTGTTACTGTTTTTTTCTCTTTATCAATAGAAATAACTTTATTGAATTCTGCTGATGAAATCTGATTTTCGGTACTATCAGCAATTTTATTGAAACAATGTTTTGTTCCTAAACCTCTAACTTTTTTACACTTTTTAATGGTTTCTTGGAGTTCCTCAACCGTTTTTGGTGTAAATAAATTATCGGTACTATAAGTCAAATTTCCTGCCCAATTGGTGCGTGGAGCAGCTTTTGCTTTTTCTTTACAAGAAATCAATTGAGGAAACATCGCTCCAACGGTTAAAAGTGAAGTGGCTTTTAGGAAAGTTCTTTTTTTCATAGTGGGATAAATGAGTTGGTAAAGGATTTATAATTGAGATGATTGGATTTTAAGTGGTTAAGTATCAATAACAAATTGTTTAATATTTTGATATCGTTTATTATGTAGGGGTGTATTGCACCCCAATACTGTCAATTTTATT
This sequence comes from Arcicella sp. LKC2W, assembly GCF_034931005.1. Lineage (NCBI taxonomy): Bacteria > Pseudomonadati > Bacteroidota > Cytophagia > Cytophagales > Flectobacillaceae > Arcicella > Arcicella sp. LKC2W. The sequence goes on along the minus strand of NZ_JAYGIN010000011.1, from coordinate 187,796 downwards.
TTTTTATTGTACCAAAATTTAGATAATTCCTGTTTCAACGCTGACAGGGTTCAAAACCTTGTCAGCGTTAAGCAGATAAATTTCTTAAATTGACAGCATCGGTATCGCATACGCTTTCTAATATCTACGGCATTATTTCTATTTCAAATAACCTTGCATTTTGAGCCAATTTCCGAAGTTATCAATCCAGTTATCGGTTGAAATACCCGTTTTTCGCATACCAAAACCGTGTCCGCCTTTTTCATAAATGTGTAATTCGGCAGGTTGTTTGGCATCGAACCATTTGCGATAAATATTAATACTGTGAGGCATTAAACCCAATTGGTCGTCACCCGCAACGGCAATGAAAATGGGCGTTTTTTCTTTGGGCATATTTGTCCCAATGATGGCATTTTCATAAGCGTAAATAGGAGCAACGAAATTTGGACGATTATTGTCATCAGCACTATAAACCACTGACATGGTGAGTGTTCCGCCTGCTGAAAATCCCATAAAGCCGATTTTTTTCGGGTCAAGATTTAATTCTTTGGCGTGTTCACGAACGTATTTTACGGCGGTCAAACCGTCTTGAGTTGCCAATGGAACAACTGTTGCATTTTCTTCATCTAATGCTTTAAAATTTGCCATTTTTGGCATTAACTCTTTCACAGGGTCATCGGTCAAACTATGCACAACTCGATATTTTAACACAAATGCCGTTACGCCTTTTGCGTTCAACCATTTGGCAACGTCAATGCCTTCACTATCAATTGAAAGTGTATGAAATGCTCCACCTGGGGCAATAATTACAGATGTTCCATTGGGGTTTTCGGGCAAATAAGCCGTAATCGTTGGACTGGAAACATTATAAACAACTTTGGTATTGAAGATATTTTTCTCAGAAACGGCTTCTTCCCAAGTCCAATTTTCAGAACCTTTGGCTTTGCCTTCGTAAAGTGAAATGACCTTTTGGGCGTTTGCATTGCATATAAAACCTACTGTTAAAAGTATGGAAAGAAGAGTTTTCATGGGGAGTTATGAATTATGAGTTATGAATGATGAGTAATGACCCATTGAGAGTTATCATTCATCATTCTTAACTCATCATTCGATTAAATTTTACCTTTCAAATAATCTACGCTACGTTTCAAGGCTACTTCTGGTCCTTGCACCATATCTTGTTCTACAAAATAGTGTTCAACACCCACTTCTTTTGCTTTTTTTACGATGCCTTGTAAATCTAACGCTCCATCACCTGCCGAAGCCATTAATGAGAACATTGGCATCCAGTCATTCATACCGCCACCGTCTCCAGCGAATTGTTTTTTCTCCTTCATATCCTTTAAATGCAACATTTTGTAGCGATTTGAATATTTAGTGAGATACTCAATTGGGTCTGCACCACCAGCGGTTGTCCAGAAAATATCCATTTCAAAGAATACCAAATTAGGGTCGGTATTGTCCAAAATAATTTGAAGAGGAACTTGTCCGTTCATTGGTTTAATACCATAACCGTGATTATGATAACCGAATTTAATGCCTTGTTTTTTAGCACTTTCCCCAATTTTATTGAAGGAATCAGCAATACGTTTGTAGTCGTCAAGGGTTTTGCGTCTATCGTCTGGAATAGCAGGAAGCGTTACGTATTTATGTCCTAAAATGTGAGATGCTTCTCCTAAAGCCCCCATGTTTGTTTCTAAAGTCTCCAAGTCTGTATGTGTTCCCGGACTTGTCATTCCGTGGTCGTCAAGGATTTTTTTCACTTCTTGAGCAGTTCTTCCGAAATAGCCACTACCCGAAAATCCTAACATTTTACCAGCACCTTCCCAACTTTTTTTGGCTTTTTCAGCACTGAATGGAAATGGACCAAAAAGCTCTAATTCCTTAAATCCCAATTCAGATAACATCTTGATTCCACCCATATAATCCTCAGAAAGCATTTTTGGGATAGAAAAAAGCTGGATACCTAATTTGTTTTCTTGCTTCAATTCTGCCATGATATTAGCAAAAGGCGTTATTGCAGCGGCAGTCGCTAAAAGCGATGTGTTTTTTAAAAATTCTCTTCTTGTTGTCATGTTATTTTAATTTACGATTGATATTGTAGGACAGGTTTCTAAGCTGTCAGTAGGTTTTTTGACAGGTTGGAAACCTGTCAGTACAATATTTGACTTGGAGTAACTTCTCGTATGTTTTAAAACATACGAGAAGTTGAAAAGTAAAAGCTTAGTAAGTTTTTTGACAGGTTGGAAACCTGTCCTACTTATTCTTAAAAGCCTTATCCAAAAACTCATAACGAGCATCGTCAGAAGCTTTGATTGTTTTTGATTCTGTATCAATAATCATTACTGGAGGCGTTGCATCACCAGTTTTTGCGGCTGTCCATTCTGGTAATTTTCCACCGTTTGGATTTCCAGTTTTGATGAAATTGGCAAAATAATTCAGCATCGTATCCGATACTTTATAATCGTCTGGAGTCCAAGCGTATTCTTTTACCAAATGAAGATTTCCCATGCAATATTCAATTTCACAAGCGTGAGGAGCACCCACAGGAGTAGGAGGTTTTGGAGCATTTGCATCTTTTTTCACTGTTCCGCCTGCCAAACCAGAAGCCATAGAATTATCCACTAAATCAGGTCTGATTTTGCTGTATAAATAGCGATAAACAGGTTGTGAAGAATTGTTACGGTGCAAGTCAAACCATTTCCAAGTGCTATAAGAAATGAATCTATCTGATGCCAAAGCCGTTGCCGAAAGCTCAACTTCTTTGTCAGAACCGTGTGGGTATAATCTTAAAACTTCCTCAAAATCAGTAGGATATGCTTCTTTTACTTTGGCAGTAAAATTCTCAGCAGTATAAGGTTTTCCTTGCATAAACGCCATTCCTGGAATTTCGGCAGAGTTCCAACCTAACAAAAGAGGTATTTGAGCTTGTTCTTTTGCCCCGAAAATTTGAGGAAGCGTTTTTGGCATAAAATAACCATCAATAACTACTGGAAAGCCGAAACGTCTCGATTCGTTGTACATTTCGTAAACTTCTCTGGTTGATAAGGCTCTCAATTGTTTCAAGGTTGGAACGCCCGCATTTTTTGCAAATTCAGCACCTTGTTTTTCTGCTTCTGCTAAGGTTACAGGAGCCATTGTTGGGTTAATTCCTGCTCCACTTTCACCGATTGCCCCCGCAATTAAGCCTTTTGACAAAGGCGAAGCCATCTGATAACTTACCGCAATAGAACCTGCGGATTCTCCCGCAATCGTTACTTTTTTAGGGTCGCCGCCAAACTGAGCGATGTTTTTCTGAACCCATTTCAACGCCGCAATTTGGTCGAAATATCCATAATTTCCAGAACCTTTGTAAGACGTTTCAGCACTTAATTCTGGGTGAGCGAAGTTGCCAAAAACATTTAGACGGTAGTTGCAAGTAATGACTACGATTCCTTTTTTTGCCATGCTTTCACCGTCATAACGTGGCTCAGAAGCGTCTCCAGCTACATTTCCACCACCGTAGAAATACACTAAAACAGGTAAATCTTTGGTATTTCTTTTCGCAGGAGTCCAAACGTTTAGGTAAAGGCAGTCTTCACTTACGCCGTTTGAACGTGAATTCATATCGCCAAAAACAATAGTTTGCATCGGTCTTGCACCAAATTTTTTAGTTTCCTTCACACCCGACCAATTTGTTAATGCTTGGGGAGCTTTCCAACGTAATTCGCCAACTGGCGGTTTGGCAAATGGAACACCAAAATAAGTTTGAATACCCGATTTTGTATCGTAATTTCCTTCAATCACACCATTTTCAATGGTAGTTTGCACCGCAAAAGCATTATTTCCTTGTGCCATTCCTGAAAAATTAGCAAGACAAAGCAGTCCGAATAAATAGACTATTTTTTTCATTTTTTTAGGTTAAATTTATTATTGTCGCATTTTGAGACAATAATAATTGGTTTTTAAAATTAATCCTATTTATTTGTGAAAAATTTATATTAATTAGGTTTTTGGGGTTGGTTTTTGGGATTTAGATACACGATGATGAGTTTTCATTCATGTTAAAGATGAAATTAAAATACATAAATGTTACGCTTCTCCGAAGCGAAGTACTGTTCATCAGAGACTCTACTACTACAAAGGTTTTACTTCTCCGAAGTAATTAACAATGAGCATACTTCGGAGAAGTAGAACCTTTGTAGAAATAAGAAATAAGTGAAATCATGGAATGCACTTCGGAGAAGTGTAACATTTACCTTGACATATTACGACCTTTCTGTCGAAAAATAAACTCTTTAAATACTTCATCGTGAACGACAACGAAACTACCTTTTTACGTCACATAGCTTATGACTCGGTCATTTTTGGTTTTTCGGGAGAAAAGCTAAAAATTCTCATTACGAAATATCATAATACGGGATTTTTCGCTTTGCCAGGTGGATTTATGCAAAGAGATGAAAATTTGAATGATGCCGTAAGAAGGGGGTTGAAAGAACGAACTGGTTTAGAAAATATCTATTTGGAGCAGTTTTATACTTTTGGCGATGTGGCACGTTACAAACCCGAAATTATGCAGACTATTTTAGAAGCTAATGGGCATAATTCTGAGCCTTATCTGTGGATGTTGGATAGATTTATTTCGGTAGCTTATTATGCTTTGATAAATTATAATGATGTTGTACCAACGCCCGATGCTTTGTCGGATTCTTGCGATTGGTACGATATGGATAAATTGCCAAATTTGATGCTCGACCATGCCGAAATTGTGGCGAAGGCTTTACACACTTTACGGGAAAATTTAGAACGAAAATTGGTAGGAACAAATCTTTTGCCTCCATTATTTACATTAACGGAATTGCAAAAAGTGTATGAAGCGATATTGGGAGAGAAATTACACCGAGGTACTTTTCAGCGGAAAATTTTAGGATTGGGACTGTTGCAGAGACACGAAAAGCAGTTTTTGGGAAAGGCACATAAAGCTCCGTTTTTGTATAGTTTTGGGGAGGATGGTATGAGTTTATGAGTAAAGGGTTTATGAGTAAAGGGTTTATGAGTTTATGAGTTAAGAGTTTATGAGTAAAGGGTTTATGAGTAAAGGGTTTATGAGAAATTATACTTTAATTTTTTTACTCATAAACTCATGAACCTATAACTCTTAAACTTTTCACTCATAAACCCATCACCTCATAACTCCATTTACTTCTTCAAAACAACGCCATTGCTTACTTTATTTCCTAAAATAATACCATTTTTTACCTTTTTAATATCTGTATTTAACAAACGAATCGCTTTTGAGCGTGTGCCTTGAACTTTCAAAAATGTTTCTGCATTACTGCCAAATTTAATGCCATCAAGTGTTACGTTTTGACTATTTTGAATTTGCCCGATGGTATTATCTTGTGTCAAAAGGGTAATGTTTTTCAAGTTAATATCTTGTGCTTCAATGCAAAGTAAACCTTTGTTGCATTCAAGAATAGCATTTTCAATATTGATATTTTTGATTGCCATTTCTGGTAAGCCTCTTATTAAAATACCCGTTTCAGCTCCTTTACACACAATATTTTTGATAAAGAAATTCTTAAATTGTGGCGTTGCTTCGCTTACAGGTTCTGACTTAATTTCTGGTAATTCTTTTACTTCGCCTGAAGCCAATGATTCGCCTGATGCTAAAACAGGGTCTTTTGCAGCATAATACATATCAAATAAAATTGCCTCACCTGGAATTTCAGTCATATTGACATTATTCACGTAAATATTTTCAACAACACCACCACGTCCACGAGCCGTTTTGAAGCGTAAACCAACGTCTGAACCCATGAAAGTACAGTCTGAAATAAACATATTTCTCACACCACCAGACATTTCTGAACCAATCACAAAACCACCGTGTGCATGGTAAACAATATTATTTTTAACGATAAAATTTTCCGTTGGCACGCCACGTTTTCTACCTTGTTCATCTCTGCCCGATTTTATCGTGATTCCATCATCTCCTGTGCTGAAATTACAACCTTCCAAAATTCCGTTGCGACAAGATTCTAAATCAATGGCATCACTATTTTGAGCATACCAAGGATTACTTACCGATACATTTTTAATCGTAATATGGTCGCAAAGAAGTGGGTGCATTGTCCACGCAGGAGAATTTTGAAGGGTAAATCCTTCTAAAATAATGTTTTTGCAACGAGTCAAACTCAACATATTTGGACGAAGGAAATCTTTGTAAGATTCCAATTCTTCCATGCTCGGACGTATGGTATATGTTCCTACACTATCTTTTCTCAATCGCCCTGCGTTGGGAATTTGGTTTCCTTTCATTGATTTTTCCGAAGGATACCACATATCTTTTTTGTCATTGGTAACGCCTGTTTTTATCAATTTCGACCACTGACCAGCCGTCATTTTATCTCTTTTGATAGCACGCCAAACATCTCCGCCACCGTCGATAATTCCACCGCCTGTAATGGCAATATTTTCTAAATCAAAACCGCCAATTGGAGCTTGACAACGATATGAGTCTTGTCCTTCCCAAGTTGTTAACACAATTGGATAATCAGCATAATTACGACTGAATTGCAATAAAGCACCTTTTTCAAGATGAAGATTCACATTACTTTTCAACACAATTGGTCCAGTTATCCACATTCCTTTCGGAATCAAAACAGTTCCACCACCTGCGGCATTACATAATTCAATCGCTTGATTGATGGCTTTCGTATTAACGGTAAGTCCGTCGGCGATAGCTCCGTAACGAACGATATTAAAAGTATCTTTTCTGAAAGCTGGGCGGTAAGTAATGGGTAATTCATACTCATATTTATCTGCAAATTCTGTCTTTTTCAAAAAGTTTCTTAATGGATTGCCTTGTTTAACCATTTCGTCTGCCACCATATTTGCCATTAATCTTGCTCCGTAGGGCGAAAAGTGCGTATTGTCATCGCTTCCTTTTGGGAATTTGCTATAAATACCTCCTCCAAAAATCATAAACATTTTCTTTGAGTCATTTACGCCGTGTTGTTCAATGATTTTTTGACTTTCTTTATGAGCATCTATTAAATGTAAATGATATTGTTGGGCAATCTCACGGACAACTTTTGGATATTCACCGTGTTGGTCAACGAACTTTCCGTTTTCATCAAACTTTCTACGCATTACGGGCGTGAGTAAGATTGGCGTAGCACCTTTTGCTTGTACTTCCTCGATGTAGCGAATCAAATTTTTACGATAATCCGTTTGTGGAGCTGCATAACGAGTAGTATCTGATTCCTTTTGGTCATTATGCCCAAATTGGATAAATACAAAATCGCCTTTGTGTAATTGGTCGCTTACCTTTTTCCAATGTCCCAACGTTCTAAAACTCTTGGTACTACGTCCATTTACCGCATGATTTTGAATTTCAACGGCATTGGTGAATAATTGAGGAAATACTTGTCCCCAACCAGTTTCGGGTTCGTCGTAAGGGTTTTTATTGGCACAAGTAGAGTCGCCAATCAAGAAAATTCTTGGTTTGTCGTCTGCCGATTTAAAGGCAAAAATTAACGTCAGGGCAATTATTGATAGTATTTTTTTCATTGGTATTAATTTGAAGTAAATAGCTTTTTAGCACTATTTTAGTTTTAAAATCAAGTTTTGCGATATAATTTCTATTTCAAAGGATTCCATTTTCCTTCAAAAGTCCAATTGACAGAAATCGTTTTTGGGTCAATTTTTAAATTGTCTTTATGCCATTGATAATCACCTGCTTTTCTATGACAATTTTGGTAGTAAACACGGTGTCCCCACTGTGGTTCTGGACTGCTGGATACATGGTAAATTTCGGTGTCAGCCATGTTTTTATCAAACTGACAATCAAGCAAATAAAACTGAGCTGGACGATGATAACGCCCTAATTTATAGCCTTTGTCACCTTCAAAAGTACAGTTTTTTAAAACTGTTTTTGAATACTCATGACCTGTGCCGTCGTGCCAAATGGCAGCACTCATATTGTGGCAAATAAAATGACAGTTTTCAGCCCAAGACGAACCCCTCGGACAGTAAAAATCTACGCCACCTTCCATCGTACAATCTTTGAAATAGAACATTCCACCCTCTGCGTCCCAAGGACTTACGGTGTCTCCACCTCCTGAGCGAAAAGTACAATTTTTGAAAACTAAACGAGTTGCTCCAGGCATTGACCGAAAGGCAAATTGATGTCCGTCTTTTCTCACTATTTTTTTGCCAACTTCTTCACCATTTTCTCGATGAATGGCATAGCCTTTATTGGCAGTTCCACCACCACCTGCTTCGGTGGTACAAATAATGGTTGTATCACCTTTTGCCGTAAAGCCGTAATCATTTAGAACGGTGAGTTTTTCAAAAGATAAATCGTGCCCTTTTACATTCATTGTTGCTGCTCCGTAGTCATCAGGATGGTTGCAACGCCAAATATCACGGGGTAATGCAATGCGGATAATTACCCCTTTTTCACTTTGTCCTTCAAATTTTATGAAAGATTTGGCAATCATCAATTTTTCTGAATATACCCCATTTTTAAGGTAGATAATTCTGGTTTTAGTTGTTGTAGTATCCAGACTATTGATAGCATCTTGAATACTTGTAAACTCTCCTGAACCATCTTTTGCAACGGTTATTTTTTGAGAAAAAGAAGGAGAAAAGCGGAGCAAAAAGAGTAAAATGAAAATGGTATGTTTCATGGGTAAGGTCTTGCAAAATAATAAAACTATGTAAAATGACTACTGCCTCATAAAGCCAAAAAATAGATATTATTACCCAAAATTGGATTAAGTTTTTATTATTTCTGAAAAGGAAAGGGAGCATAGAAAATTCGTATCAGTAATTTTTATAAGAATTGTTTTTGCTAAATCATTAGATTTTAAATTGACTGTACTTTAAGGAGTATCATCCCAATTATATTACTAAAAACACTTAACAATCATTCAAAATATGAAAAAACTGCTAATGAGCTGTTTTTGCCTACTTTTTTGGTTTGGAGCTTTCGCTCAAAATCGACAAATAACTGGACAAATAAAAGACAGTAATTCAGAAGAAGCTTTGCCAGGAGTAAGTATCTTGGTTAAAGGCACAAAAACAGGAGTAACAACCAATGTTGATGGAAAATTCTCTATCAATGTTCCTAATAATGGAGCTTTGGTTATCAGTTTCGTGGGTTATTCAACCCAAAATATTACCGTCGGTGACCGTTCAGTAATAAATGTAGCTCTTGACCCAACTAATACCATGTTGGATGAAGTCGTTTACATTGGTTATGCACCTGTCAACCGTAGAGATTTAACAGGGTCTGTGTCATCTGTTGGGGCAAAACAACTAAAAGATATTCCTTTAACCAATGCTGCTGAAGCACTTACAGGAAAACTTGCAGGGGTACGTGTAACCACATCTGAGGGTTCTCCAGGGGCGGATATTCAGATTAGAATTCGTGGAGGAGGGTCAATCACACAAGATAATTCTCCCATTTATGTAGTTGATGGAATTCAGGTTGAAAATGCACTTTCGTTTATTTCTCCGCAAGATATTGAAAGTATTGACGTATTGAAAGATGCCTCAACAACGGCTATTTATGGAGCAAGAGGAGCGAATGGTGTGGTTATTATCACAACTAAATCAGGGAAAAATGGAAAAACAACGGTGAGTTATAATGGCTCAATGGGTTTCCGTCAAATTTTCAAGACTTTAGACGTGATGAGTCCTTACGACTTTGTGCGTTGGCAATATGAAAGAAGTAGAGGCGATGCCGCTGCGGAGAAAAGTTTTAACGACCAATACGGTACTTGGGATAATATCAATCAATACAAAACTACCACGCCAATCAACTGGCAAAACGAAGTATTTGGAAGAAAAGCCGTTTATCAAAACCATAATTTGATGATAAATGGAGGCGATGCCAAAACCAGCTTCAACCTTAGTTTGACTGCCAATAAAGAAGATGGTATTTTGCTTGAATCTGGTTTTGACCGCTATTTGGCAAGTTTTAGAATTGACCATAAAGCAAGCGAGAAATTGAAAGTTGGTTTTAATGTAAGATATTCTAACCAAACCATTACAGGTGCAGGTACTTCTGGAAGTGGTACAAAATCAACCAACCGTTTACGTCACTCGGTTCAATATCGTCCATTATTGGTTGGGGTCAATCCTGTTATTGATGATTTTGACAATGACCTTTATATCAATGCAGGAAACTTGGTTAATCCAATTTTGATTACCCAAGCGGAATACCGTTCTGCGGATACGAAAACAACCAATTTAAGTGGATATTTTTCTTATAATATTCTCAAAAATTTAGTGTTTAAATCAACTTTTGGTATTGATAATAATGATGGTCAGATTAATCAATTCTGGTCTAAAATTACTGGAACTGCTCGTAACTATGCTTCATTGCCAGTGGCTAATATTTTTACGCAAAACTCAGTAACGCTCAATAACTCAAATACGCTTCAATACAGCAAGAAATTTGGCAAAAAACATGATTTTAGTGTATTAGTTGGTCAGGAGATTTACGATTACAACTCGAAAAGTACAACTATCGAAACTCGTTATTTCCCTGCTGATATTAATTCAGACCAAGCTCTTGCCAATATGGGACTTGGTTCTCCTCCGACTGGTGCAACGCAAGCTCGTCCTATCTCAAATGAGATGCCATCAAACCGTTTGTTTTCATTATTCGGAAGAGCAACTTATAGTTATGATGACAAATATTTAGCAACGGTTTCACTTCGTTCAGACCGTTCTTCAAAATTCAAATATGAAAATGGTTCATTAGTTTTCCCTTCTGGAACATTGGCTTGGAGATTTACGAAGGAAGACTTTATGAAAGATGTTAAATGGCTTTCGGAAGGTAAACTTCGTTTTGGTTATGGTGTAGCAGGTAATAACCGTATCAGTGATTTATTGTACCAACAATTATACGGTGTAACGGGAGAATATGCCCTAAACCATAGTGTTTTGCCAGGTTATGCTCCAATTGCCTTGGCAAATGAAGACTTAAAATGGGAATCTAACGTTTCTCAAAACTTAGGTTTAGACTTGTCTTTCTTGAATAATAGAATCCAACTTTCGGTTGATGCCTATAAAAATTCGGGACAAGATTTATTGTTAGCCGTAGCGATTCCTCCTGTTTCTGGTTATTCTTCGCAAATCAAAAACTTAGGTTCAACCACCAACAAAGGGCTTGAAATGCAGTTGAGTGCTAATATTTTCCAACAAAAAGACTTTTCTTGGAATACCAGTCTTAACTTATCAACTAACAAAAACACCGTTACAAGTTTGGGAACAATTACGCAACAAACTCGTAATTCTGGCTGGCAAGGTTCAGACGGAACGGATGATTATTTAGTAAAAGTTGGCGAGCCTGTGGGTTTAATGTACGGTTTTGTAACGGATGGTTTTTATTCTGTGGATGATTTTAACTATAATCCAGCTTCAACAACGCCTGCTGGTTTTTATACCTTGAAACCAGGAATTGCCTTCAACTCTGTTTATGGAACACCACAACCTGGAATGTTGAAATGGAAAGACCTTGATGGAGACGGATTAGTAACTGCCGATAAAGACCGTACCGTAATTGGTAACGCAAACCCAACATTTATGGGTGGTTGGAATAACCAATTTACCTACAAAAACTTCGATATGAGTTGTTTTGTAAACTTTGTGGTAGGAAACGATATTTATAATGCGAACAAAATTGAAATGACTGACGGTGCATTTACAAGTTTGAATATGCTTAATATTATGAAAAATCGTTTTACCAATATCAACGATGCTGGTGCGGTTGTAACTGACCCAACTGAATTGAAAGCATTGAATGCAAACGCTCAAATATGGTCGCCAGTACGTGTACAACGTTATTGGTTACACTCTTGGGCGATTGAAGATGGTTCGTTTTTACGTATCAATAACTTGACTTTGGGTTATTCATTACCAAATGCCATTTTGAAAAAAGCGAAAATTTCAAAATTGAGAATTTACGGAACAGTCAACAACTTGGCTACTTTCACGAATTACTCAGGATATGACCCAGAAGTAAACACTCGCCGTAGTGACCCACTTACACAAGGAGTTGATTTTGCAGGTTATCCAAGAGCAAAAACTTGGGTATTTGGTGTGAATTTGACGTTTTAAAATGTAGGGCATATTGGATATACTGCTATCCACGAAAACCATGATTAAAATATATCAAGATGAAAAATATATTCAAAAAAATATCAATCCTTACCGTTTCGTTATTTATTATTTCGGGCTGTAAAGACTATTTGGAAGTACAACCAAAGTCACAAATTAGTGTGTCTGATGCTTTCTCAAATGTTGCCAATGCCACCAATGCCGTCATTGGTGTTTATGATGAATTGATGGGAGATAATGGCTACGGAATCCGTATCAATATGTATTATCCTTATGATTCTGATGAAATTATCGTTTCTGGAAACTTGGATAATGGACGTAGAGGAATTGGTCGTTACCAATTGCTTTTAACCAACGCAGAACTTCGTAACCCATTCTTACAATTGTATCGTGGTATCGAAAAAGCCAATTTATGTATCGAGCAAATTCCTGCGATGGCTCAATATTCAAACGGAACGGAAGCAGATAAAAAAGAATTACGTCGTTTACACGGAGAGGCTTTGACTTTGAGAGCTCAGTTTTTCTTTGAATTAATCCGTAACTGGGGCGATGTTCCAGCACCAATGATTCCTGCTTATAAACAAACAGACTTATTCATTCCACAAGTTGACCGTGATGTTACTTACACAAAAATTTTGGATGATTTGAAAACTGCGACAGACCTTGTAGGATGGCGTTCTGAAGTTGGTGTAAGAAATGAGCGTCTCACAAAAGGAGCAATAAAAGCCCTTCGTGCTAAGATTGCATTATTCAGAGGTGGATATTCTTTGCGTAGCACGGGTAAATTAGAACGTAATGCAGATTATTTGACTTACTACAAAATTGCTCGTGACGAATGTGCCGACTTAATGGCAAAACGTACAGAACACACCCTTAACCCAAATTTTGAAGATGTTTGGAGAAAATTAACCTCTTTTCAGTATGACCCTAACGGAGAAATTATTTTTGAAGTAGGAGCAGGAGGTTCAAATTCAACTTCAGATAGCCGTATGGGTAATTATAATGGCCCTTCGGTAAATGCTTCGTCGAGATACGGAACTGGTGGCGGAGGCTTAGTCGCTTTGCCAAATTATTTCTATGCTTTTGACTCAACAGATACCCGTCGTGATGTAACGGTTACGGTTTACTCTATTGCGGCAACTAATGTAAAAGCACCACGTCGTTTGGCAGAATTGACAGATGGTAAATTTAGAAAAGATTGGAGAGTACCACTTTTACCAGGCACTGCTCTTAATCCAGGTTATAACTGGCCAATGATTCGTTTTGCTGATGTATTATTAATGTTTGCAGAAGCAGAAAATGAAATAAATGGAGTGCCTTCGGCGGCAGCAATCTCAGCTTTTGAAGAAGTAAGAAAAAGAGCTTACCGAGGAAATCTAAACAGAGTTGGTGTAACTCCAACTGATAAAACAGGCTTTTTTGATGCCATCACCAACGAGCGTTATTTAGAATTTGGGAGCGAAGGAATCCGTAAATTTGACTTGATTCGTTGGAATTTATTGTCTAAAAAAATCGAAGAAACTCGTGCTAAAATTGCAGATATGAGAGACAGAAAAGGTGCTTTTGCCAATGTTCCAAGATATATTTTCTGGAAAAATAATGGGGAAGAAATTCAATTCCTAAACTCATTTTACAAAGCAACCAGTTTAACGACCGCACCAACAGGCTGGACTCGTTTGGATTGGGGACAAGATTTGAGTAGAAATGTAATTGATGGTGTAACCTTAGACAAAGCAATGGCAAGATTATTCGTAAGCGGTAAAAGTGAATTATTCCCTTTTGACCAAGCTACCGTTGATTCTTACCAAGGAAAATTGAAACAAAATCCTGGATATTAATATTACTTGATTGATTATAATTACCGTTGAGGGCGTATAACATACGCCCTTTTACGTTCAAGACCATCTTAAACGCTTTGATATTCTTTAAAAATGGTAAAAAATGTTTTATTGATTGCATCTTTAACGCTATTAGCGTTTTCATCACAAGGGCAAATTGTGACTGATTCTACCGCTGAAAAGATGCTATTGTACCAACGTAATAATGGCGGTTTCCCACAGCCACACGGCGACCCGATTAAGTATGATTTGCCCCTTTCGGATAAGTTAAAAGCTACTTTATTGGCAGAAAAACCATTATTGGATGCCACTATCGACGACCAAGCCACAACTCGTGAAATAAAAGGTTTGGCAAAAGCTTATCAAAAAACGCAAAATCCTGTTTATTTGAAAGCCCTTGAAAATGGATTGAATTATTTATTAACTGCTCAAAATTCAGCGGGAGGTTGGGGACAATTCTATCCAGATTCAAGTGGTTATCATAAGCATATTACCTACAATGACAACGCCATGATTGAGGTAATGTGGATTATGAAATACGCTGCTGACTGTACTAATGATTTTGAGAAAATTGATAAAAAAATTGCTCAAAAAGCAAAAATTGCTCTCGAAAAAGGAATAAAATGTATCCTAAATACACAGGTTGTCCAAAACGGAAAATCTACGGCTTGGTGTGCTCAACACGACCGCCAAACCTTAAAACCTGCCAAAGCCAGAATGTTTGAATTACCCTCACTTTCGGGCAATGAAAGCGTTGGAATTATTCGTTTTTTAATGAGTATTGACAAACCTTCTGCTGAAATTAAAAACGCTATTCACGCTGGCGTGCAGTGGTTAGAATCCGTTAAAATTATAGGCATCAAAACCAAAGATATTCCTGATGCAAGTCAGCCCAAAGGAAAAGACCGAATTGTTGTAGAAGACCCAAATTCAGTTGTTTGGGCAAGGTTTTACGAACTCGAAACCAATAAACCTTTCTTTGTAGGTAGAAATAGCATTCCTAAAAACACCCTTGCCGAAATAGAAAACGAACGTCGAGTTGGGTATGCGTATTACGGAGTTTGGCCTAAAGTTTTATTAGAGAAGGAATATCCTATTTGGGAGAAAAAGTGGAAATAGTCATTAGGATATTTTAGTACAGAAAAGTTGATAATATCATACAATAACTAACCTCATAAGGTAGTAGAGTACAGGATGGCGAAAGCAGGCTCTTTTAGTATTTTTGATGAATAAATATAATTTTTCAAAGGAAATGGTCTATTTAGCTGTACAATTCTAATATTTAGGGTTAGACCAAGCAAAATCAAAAAATGAAAAAAAACATCGTTTTAATTTTTACGCTTTTAGTTAGTTCGACAGGTCTTTATGCACAAAGAAATGTTACCAATGCAAATGATTCTAATACTCCCTTGCATTTATTAAGACCTGATTATCCAATTAATTATGGTATTCCTAAAACAGAAGAAATAAAAGGCTCTTTAGATAAAATTCATGCTTATTTGAATGAGGTAACACCTGCCGAATTTATCAATTCAAAAACTGGTGAAACCGTTACAGATTTATCAAAATTAGATGAATATACTGCTTTGAAAAAAGGCGATTTCAGAATTGTAAGTTATGAATGGGGGGTTACTTACGGAGCTATGTTATTAGCAAGCCAAGCTACAGGTGATGGACGTTTTAAGGAATATTCAGAAAAAAGATTACAATTTATTGCCAATGCCGCTCCATTTTTCAAAAAAACAACGGAAGAACACGCAGATTGGGGAACAAAAGGACCTTTGAAGGGTTTACTGACACCGCACGCTTTGGATGATTGTGGTGCCATGTGTGCTGCCATGATTAAGACTTCTCGTGAGGGAAGTAAATCTAATTTTCGCCCATTAATTGATTCGCATATAGACTATATTCTCAATAAAGAACACCGTTTAAAAGATGGTACATTAGCAAGAAATCGTCCACAACCAAACTCACTTTGGTTAGATGATATGTTTATGGGGATTCCTGCTTTGGCTCAAATGGGAAAACTTACAGGCGACAAAAAATATTACGACGAAGCCGCACGTCAAGTATTGTCTTTTTCTAAAAAGATGTTCAATAAAGACAAAAACGTATATATGCACGGTTGGATTGAAGGAATGACAGAACATCCACAATTTCACTGGGCAAGAGCCAACGGTTGGGCAATTCTTACTAAGGTTGAATTGTTAGAAGTTTTACCAGAAAATCACCCTGCTCGTCCTGAAATTTTGGCATTGTTGAAAGCTCATGTAAAAGGTTTAACAGGCTATCAATCAGGCTCAGGTTTTTGGCATCAATTACTTGACCGTGAAGATTCATATCTTGAAACATCAGCAACGGCAATTTATACATTCGCTATCGCCCGTGCCATCAATCGTGGTTGGATAGATGGGCTTGCTTATGCTCCAATGGCACTTTTAGGTTGGAATGCCGTAGCGACTAAAATCACAGAAAAAGGTCAAGTAGATGGAACTTGTGTGGGTACAGGAATGGGTTTTGACCCTGCTTTTTACTATCATCGTCCAATCAGTCCATTTGCCGCACATGGTTACGGCCCTGTAATTTTAGCTGGTGCAGAGGTGATAAATCTATTAAAAAGTAAGAAGTTTGAGATAAATGATAGCTCGGTTCAATTGTTACAAAAATGAAAAAAATAATTTTCTTAATTGGGTTAATTTCCCATTTTTCATTTGCTCAAGTGCCTCAAAAATTCAATTTTGAGGCACTTAATAAAAAAGGATTTGTCGCAGTTACTTCCGAACAACTTTATAGCTCTACTCAACCTTATGGTTATGTAAAAGGGACAAATAACCACTTTTTTACCTTTGATTTATCCGAAGGAAATTATGATGTAAAAGTATGCTTTGGGAGTAATACCGACGATTCAGAAACGACTATTAAAGTAGAAAACAGGAGATTGGTTCTTGAAAAAATACAAGCAAGTAAAGGTGAAACGATAACAAAAACATTTACAGTTAATCTGCGGAATGCAAAGATTGATGAGACAAAAAGCGTTAATCTGAAACCAAGAGAATCAACTTATTTGCATTGGGATAATCAACTAACATTTGAGTTTTGTGGAAAGAAACCTGCCGTGAAAAGTATTGAAATAATACCCAATAACAAGGCGATTACGGTATTTTTAGCAGGTAATTCAACGGTAGTTGACCAAGTGCAAGAGCCTTTTTCGGCATGGGGACAAATGATTCCAAGATTCTTTAATGCTCATAAAGTTGCCATTGCCAATCATGCCGAGTCGGGAGAGTCATTGAAAAGTTTTGTGAGTGAAAATAGATTAGAAAAAATATTGTCTCAAATGAAAAAAGGAGACTATTTGTTTATTGAATTTGCTCATAACGACCAGAAAATTAAGGATTTTAGACCTTTTGTTGAGTATAGAAATTTGCTGAAAGACTTTATAGAGAAAACTCGTAAGAAAGGAGGTAATCCAGTATTGGTTACATCCATGCACCGTCGAAATTTTGATGCAAATGGTAAAATTATCAATACACTTGGAGATTTTCCAGAAGCAATGAGATTGACCGCACAAGAGTATAATGTCCCTTTAATAGACCTAAACGCTGTCAGTAAAATTCTTTGGGAAAGTATGGGTGTAGAAGAATCCCAAAAAGCATTTGTTCATGTACCCGCAGGTGTGTATCCAAATCAAGAAAAAGCCATTGCAGATAATACTCATTTTAGTAATTATGGAGCGTATCAATTGGCAAAATGTATTGTTGAGCAAATTAAAAAAATACAATTGCCGATTTCAAAGTATTTAGTACAAACAAATTCTTTTGACCCACATTTTCCAGATAACTTACAAACATGGGATTTTCCTGCAAGTCCAGCAATTCCAGTTATTAAGCCAGATGGAAATTAAATGTTATTATGACCCTGAACGTGTCAAAATAACACTTTAGATAAAATATTATCAAATTTATAAAGCATTAACTATAGTAAAATTGGGATAATTTACATGACCCCGACAGCGGTTGCAAAACCCTGTCGGCGGTTAATGTTTTGAAATCTAAAACACAAAACTCTAAATATACATTTAACTAATGCACGTTCGTTTTTTCCTCGTATTTCTATTTTTTGCCACTATTTGTCAAGGTCAGCGGTTTGTTGAAAACCTCAATCGTGGATTAATAGCCGTGCGTACAAGTCCAACTCAGGTATTTTTGAGCTGGCGTTTATTAGGGACAGAAGCAGAATCAACCACTTTCAATGTTTATAGAGATGGTGTCAAATTGAATACTTCGCCTGTCGTTATCAGTACAAATTTTATTGATAATTCGGGCAGTAATGCCATTTATACCGTTCGTGCAATCATCAATAATATAGAACAAAAAGATTCTGAACAAGCCAAAATTTGGGAACAAGCTTATTTAGATATTTCGCTGAAAGCTCCCGCAGGTGGCACAACGCCCGATGGTGTAGCATACACCTACAATGCCAATGATTGTAGCGTTGGCGATGTAGATGGAGATGGGGAATATGAAATAATTTTGAAATGGGACCCTTCAAATGCAAAGGATAATTCGCAAAGTGGTTATACAGGTAATGTTTATTTAGATGCCCTAAAGTTGGATGGAACCCAATTGTGGCGAATTGATTTAGGCAAAAATATCCGTGCAGGAGCTCATTATACCCAGTTTATGGTCTATGATTTTGATTCTGATGGAAAAGCAGAAATTGCTTGTAAAACTGCCGATGGAACAATTGATGGAAAAGGAAAATTAATTGGTGATGAGAAAGCCGACTATCGTAATAAATCAGGTTACGTACTTTCTGGACCCGAATTTTTGACAATTTTCAATGGACAAACTGGCGAAGCAATGGCAACAACTGATTATTTGCCTGCTCGTGGAACGGTTGAAAGTTGGGGAGATAGTTACGGAAATAGAGTTGATAGATACATTGCTGCCGTTGCTTATTTAGACGGGAAACGCCCAAGCCTTATCATGGGGCGTGGTTATTATACTCGTTTGGTAAGAGCCGCTTGGGATTGGCGTGATGGAAAATTAACTTCTCGTTGGGTTTTTGACAGTGATAATAACAATAAAAATTACGAATATCAGGGCAATCACCAAATGACCGTTGGCGATGTTGATGGCGATGGTAAAGATGAAATTATTAATGGAAGTAGTGCCATTGATGACGACGGAAAAGGATTGTACGAAAATCATTTAGGACATGGTGATGCACTTCACATGACCGATATGAATCCAGACCGTGAAGGACAGGAAATTTGGCAGTCACATGAAAGTCCTTCCAAATATGGAGCTTATGGTCTTGAATTTAGAGATGCCAAAACAGGTACACCACTTTGGGGTGTAGATGGTGAAAACAAAGATATTGGTCGTGCTTTAGCCATTGATATTGACCCACGCTATAAAGGTTATGAGTGTTGGGGTTCAATAGGTGGATTATATGATTGTAAAGGAAATTCAATTGGAACGGCAAGACCTTCTATGAATTTTGCTGTTTGGTGGGATGCTGACCTTTCTCGTGAATTATTAGACGGAAATCATATTGATAAATGGGATTATTTGAACGGAAAATCTAATAGAATTTTAACCGCAACCGATTATTCGTCCAACAATGGAACAAAAGCAACGCCAAGTTTGAGTGCTGATATTTTGGGTGATTGGCGGGAAGAGGTAATTCTTAGAAAAACGGATAATACGTCATTAAGAATTTTCACAACGACTATTCCTGCAACGAATCGCATTTATACGCTCATGCACGACCCACAATATAGAGTGGCAATTGCTTGGCAAAATTCGGCATACAATCAGCCACCGCATCCAAGTTTTTATTTAGGCGATGGCATGAATAAACCGCCAAAGCCTAATATTCAGTTGGTTGCTAAAGAAAGTTCACAAATAATAACAGGTATTGACGAGAATATTACGCACAAAGCAACGGTTTTCCCAAATCCTTCAAGACATTCATTTCAGTTAAAGATGCAAGGCAAATTTACCTATTCAATTATTACAACGAATGGTAGAAAAGTAGAAAGTCATTCTTGCAAAGATGAATGTGAAATAGGGGCAAAAATACCAACTGGCATTTACATTATTCAAATAGAATCAGCACAAGGAAATGACTCTTTAAAGATTGTGAAAGAGTAGATTATTTAGGTGACGTTTTTTGTAACACAAACTTCAGTCTGTAAATCAAGATTGTTATTTACAGGTTAAGCCTCTGTTACGAAATAAATAACCATGTTAAAATATGAACAAACAAACATACATGTATCTCAAAACCCTTAGTATTGGGCTAATTATCATGGCATTAAGCATCAATTCAGATGCACAAAATATGCCTAAAAAACAGGAGGTTTTAAAAGCAATTACCGCTGCTAATGATTATTTCATGACCGAATGGTCGGATGTTAGTAAACCCATTTGGTCGTCAGACAAAACTCGTCCAAGCAATATTTGGACTCGTGGCGTTTATTATGAAGGATTGATGGCACTTTACAAAGTTGATAAGCAAAAACGCTATTATGACTATGCCGTTGCTTGGGGAGAAGCCCACAAATGGGGACTCAGAAATGGAACAAAAACCAGAAATGGCGATGACCAATGTTGTGGACAAACCTATATTGATTTGTACATGATTGACCCAAAACCAGAGCGTATCAAAGACATCAAAGAGAGCATGGATTACATGGTCAATAGTGAAAAAATTGATGATTGGTCGTGGATTGATGCGTTGCAAATGGCAATGCCCGTTTTTGCTCAGTTGGGGGTAATCTATAAGGACAATCGCTATTATGAAAAAATGTATCAGATGTATATGTACACAAAAAATGTACATGGAGACAAAGGTTTGTATAATCCAGTAGAAAAGCTTTGGTACAGAGATAAAGATTTTGACCCACCTTACGTAACACCCGCTGGCAAAAGTTGCTATTGGTCACGTGGTGATGGTTGGGTGGTTGCTGCTTTGGTGCGAGTATTAGATATTATGCCCAAAAATGCTCCACATCGTGAAGAATATTTGAAAACCTACTTAGAAATGATGAAGGCTTTGCCTGCATTACAAAGAAAAGATGGTTTTTGGAATGTGAGCTTAATGGACGAAACTGATTTTGGAGGAAAAGAATTAACAGGAACTGCATTATTTGCTTATGGAATGGCTTGGGGAATTAACAAAGGCTTGATTAGCAAAAAAACATATAAGCCAATCGTTGCCAAAGCCATGAATGCCATGATTAAAGATTGTGTGCATCCAAACGGATTTTTGGGTTACGTACAAGGAACAGGAAAAGAACCAAAAGATGGTCAGCCGTTGTCGTTTGAAAAAGTGCCAAACTTCGATGATTTTGGCGTTGGCTGTTTCCTTTTAGCAGGAGCGGAGGTTTATAAGATGAAGTAACACAGACTTTAGTCTGTCTATTTTAATTACAGACTAAAGTCTGTGCTACATAAAATGAAAAAATATATTTTCTTGATTTTAAGCTGTATTTGCTTAATAAGTGCCAAACAAAAAACCAAACCAACGCTTTATATCATCGGTGATTCAACCGTGAAAAATGGTTCTGGAAAAGGTTCAGACGGACAATGGGGCTGGGGAAGTCTCGTTTACGAACACTTCGATACAACTAAAATCCATATTGAAAACCATGCCATAGGTGGCAGAAGCAGCCGTACATTTTTGACGGAAGGACGTTGGGAGAAAATCTTGAAAAATCTTAAAAAAGGAGATTACGTCATGATGCAATTTGGACATAACGACGGAGGTGCTATTAATGATACCACCCGAGCAAGAGGCAGTATCAAAGGAACGGGCGAAGAAACCCAAGAAATTGATAATATGCTCACCAAAAAGCATGAAATCGTACATTCTTATGGTTGGTATATGCGAAAATACATCACTGAAACCAATGAAAAGGGAGCAACTGCCATCGTATTTTCACCAGTACCACGCAATGTTTGGAAAGAAGGTAAAATTCCAAGAGATGGCTACACCAAATGGGCATTAGAATCAGCCCAAACGGCAGGAGCTTTTTTTGTAGATTTGAATGAGTTGGTCGCAACAAAATACGAATTATCGAATGAAGCAAAATTGAAAGCTGATTTCTTCCCAACTGACCATACACACACAAACCATGCAGGAGCAAAACTCAATGCTGCAACGGTAATCGAGGGCGTAAAGACCTTGAAAGATTGCAAAATCAACAAGTTTGTTTTGACGGAAAGACAGATTAGAAAACGTAACAAAAAGGTTGAATAAACTCAAATTGGGTAATTTTCGATATCCAATTTATTCCTATAAAATTCGTAAGGTGATTGTCTGATTTCTTTAAAGCCTTACGAATTTCTCATAATCTTTTGGTAGAGTAAATAAAATCTTAACAGTAATTTGATTAAGAGTAGAATAAAAATAGTTAAAATTAAATTGTACTTAACGAAGAAAATTTATAAAAATTACAATCAATAACGTATGAAACACCAATACCAAATGCGTACATTTTTTATCCTTTTTGTGGCTTTCAGTTCGTTGGTGAGTTGCACACGAGAAGAGTTAGACATTTACGCACGTCCTGCGGGATTAGAACCGCCCATTTACCAACAATTACAGGCTAAGAAAAACTTCAATACACTTTTGCAAGTCATTGATAAAAGTGGCTACCAACGTACCCTGAGTAGTGCAGGTTATTGGACAATGTTTGCTCCAAATGACGAAGCATTTACGAAGTATTTTCAAAAAAATAGCCTGACAATCGGAACAATTGACTCTACAAAAGCACGTGAGCTAATCCAATACTTATTGGTTTATAATGCCTTTGACAAAGACAGATTAGACGACTATCAATCGACTATTGGCTGGGTTCCGTCGAAGGCATTTAGAAGAAGAACTGCTTATTACACAGGCTTTTATACTGACCAAACTTTTGAGGGAACACCTGTAAAAACAGTTGCATCAAACAGAAATTCAACATTTTATTCGACTGCCGATAACAACAATAAATATTTATCGTATTTCACCGATAATTATTTTGCTGATAAAGGACTTTCTGCGGCTGACTACAATTATTTCTATCCAGCGGTGTCATATACAGGCTTTAATGTAATGGATTCAAAGGTTGTAACTAAGGATATTGTTGCAGAAAACGGTATGATTCACGAAGTTGATAACGTTTTTACGGCACAACCTTCTATCGAAGAATATTTGCGTAACAAACCCGAATACAGTGAGTTTAAGAAGATTTTGGAAAAATATGCAGTCAATTTTATTCCAAATGCAGAGGCAACGAAAAAATACCAGATTTTAACGGGGAAAAGCGACCAAGTTTATATCAAATCATATTCAAAACAAGCACTTACGTTTTGGCCAAATAATGAAAATTACGCCAAATTTGCCGATAACGACGGTCAACAGGAGGCTTGGAGTATTTTTGTGCCAACTAACGAAACGCTACAACCTTTTCTCAAAAACGTAATTCTTGAAAATTATACTTCTTTAGACGTTGTTCCTTCAAGTGTTATTGCCGATTTATTAAATGCTCACTTGTGGGCTTCAGGTGTTTGGCCAAGTAAATTCAAAACGTCATTTAATGGTTTTGGTGAAGAAGCTCGTTTCGACCCTGCTGCCAATATTGTTGATAAAAAAATATTGAGTAACGGGTTCTTCTACGGAACCAATAAAGTACAGGAAACCAATGTTTTCAGTACGGTTTATGCCAAAGCGTATCTCGACCCAAAATATTCAATTATGACCCGTTTATTGAATTTGGATTTAAGACCAACCATTCTTAATCCAAAATTCAATTATACCGTTTTCATGATGAGTGACGATGCCTTCAAGACCGCAGGTTATGATTATGACGGAGCAAAAAATGAATGGGGATATACTGCTCCAGGAACAACCACACGTACAGTTGGTGATGTGAACAGAAACAACTTATTGAGAATGGTAGCAACCAGTGTGATTCCTACGCAAAATAATGAATTGGATAATTTGAGCAAGGACGGAATCATTGATGCTTCTAATGGTGAATATATTAAGTTTTCACAAAATAAAGTTTTTTCAGCGGGTTTAGTTGATGCCAATAAATCATTAACCATTTTAGGCTCAAAAACGGCTTCAAATGGTAAGGTTTATTATACAGATGGATTACTGAATTTTACAGCATTAAATATTGGAAAGCATATAGAATTGTTGGGAACTGCTACAACTTCGCCATTTAACTTCTTTTGGCAATTCCTTAAAAACTCATCAAATACTTATAATGCCACAACAGGCGAAATCACAGGGACGGCTTCTGGGTCATTCTATACAGTCTTTGTACCTGATAATGCGGCTATTCAAGCGGCAGTTAATGCAGGTGTTTTACCAGGAACAGGTACAGGAAGCATAAAAACTCCGAATTTTAATCCTACCACCAACGACGATAAGTTGAAAGTTTTGAATTTCATTTCATATCATGTTTTGAATAAAAAATCATTGATTCCAGATGGTAAAGAATCAGGTTCGATGGAAACGCTATTGAAAGATAACACAGGCGATGGAATCAGAGTGACGGTTATCAATTCGGTAGGAGCGATGCAAGTAACAGATAGAAACAGCCGTAAATCGGTAGTGAATGTTGCTAAAAGTAACAATCTTTCCAACCGTGCGGTCATCCACTTAATGGATAATTATTTAAAACCATAATAAATAGAAATTAGGGTTTAGTTATTGGGTTTAAGTCGCTGTAAATCAGTGAGTAATAGCTATTCTTAAAAAGGGATATTTATCAACATTTTATATTGAGTCGTTAATTGAAACTTAAAGCGAATGAAAATATTTACTAAATTATTGTTGATTATTGGGGCAATCTGGACGCAAGGCTATTACGCCTCCGCACAAACTCCCGCCCCCACAAATATTGTTAGAGGAAAAGTCATAGACTCCAAAGACAATTCGCCCGTGATTGGGGCAACCGTTGCCGAACTCGACAAAGACAATCGTACTATCAAAGGCGTTACAACCGATATTGAAGGTAATTTTGTTCTCCGAATGAATTCTACGGTACACCTTCTTTCATTTTCGAGTATTGGTTACAAATCGCAAAAGGTATCTATAAACGGGAAAAAAAATATCACCGTTTTACTGGAATCTACCGATAGTGAAATTGAAGAAGTAGTGGTTTCGGCACAACGAAACGACAACGGATTAGTTTCACACTCAGACCGTAGCAATACGATGGCAGTTTCTAAAATTGACATCAAACAGATTGAAGAAATGCAAGGTTCATCTATTGACCAAATGCTTCAAGGGCGTTTGGCAGGTGTGGATATTACCGCCAGCTCAGGTGACCCAGGAGCAGGTATGCAAATCAGAATTAGAGGTACTTCATCAATCAACTCAGCCGTTGACCCAATGGTAGTAGTGGACGGAATGCCTTATGAAACTGCCATTCCTTCTGACTTTAACTTTGGTACTGCCGATGAATTGGGTTATGCTGCTTTATTAAATCTTGCTCCAACGGACATCAAAAATATTACTATTTTGAAAGATGCCGCCGCCACTGCTATGTGGGGTTCAAGAGCTGCAAACGGAGTTGTAGTAATTAATACAAAGCGTGGTAGCATTGGTAAACCATTGATTACTTACACTTTTAAGGGGTCACTTTCAAAACAACCTTCTGCTATTCCGATGTTATCGGGCGACCAATATTCAATGCTTATTCCTGAAGAATACATGAATAGAAATGGTGTACCACTTAATACTCAAAGTGTTAAAGAATTTCAATATGACCCCAACGACCCTTATTGGTATAACAATTATAGCAATAATACCGATTGGATAAAGGAAATTACGCAGTTAGGAAATGCCCAAGACCATAATATTTCGATTACTGGTGGTGGGGAAAAAGCTAAATATTTTGCTTCATTTGGGTACTTCAATCAACAAGGTACAACGATTGGAACAGGTTTAGACCGTTTAAATACACGTATTAACCTTGATTATAACGTTTCAAATCGTATTCGTTTCAAAACTGACCTTTCGTTTACGCATTCTGATAATGACCGTAATTATGTGAATTCAAATAGTTCGTCAGACCAAATCAGAAATATTGCCTACAAAAAAATGCCAAACATGAGCGTTTTTGAGTACAACGAATATGGCGTAATTTCTCCTAATTATTTTTCACCATTCAGAAATATTCAGGGAGGTTATACAGGTACTTATAACCCTGTGGCTATGGCTTTGAGTGCCAAAAATAATATTATTTCTGAAAGAATTATTCCTCACTTTCAATTACAGTACGACTTGAAGCCAGCCGTTTTGATGGCTTCATTTGATGTTCAATTTGACATTAATAATACCAAAAGTCAGTCGTTCCTTCCACAAATTGCAACAGGACAAACTTGGACGAGTTCAAACGTAAACTTGGCTTATGATGGAGACGTAGATGTTTTTGGTATCACAACAAAAACGGCTTTGATTTATACTCCAAAAATCAAAAATACAAAACACGATTTAACCAGTCTCTGGGTGTTGAATACTTCTGATATAAAAAGCATTTCTCAACAAGCTTCTGTACCCAATACGGCTTCTGACTTACTACAAGATATTACCAGTGTAGCTCGTCAGACATCTTCTGTACTTTCATCGTCTATCAATCAAACTCGTTCGGTTGGTTTACTTTGGAATATGCACTATGGATTCAAGGAAAAATACATCATCGACGTAGGTATTAGAGCGGATGGAAGTTCAAAATTTGGTCCAGCGTATCGTTATGGATTGTTCCCATCGGTATCGGCAAAATGGAACATTTCGGATGAACCGTTCATGCGACCTTTCGAGAGTTTTGTTGATAATTTGGGTTTGAGAGCCAGTTATGGACAAAGTGGAAATGCACCGAGATATGATTATACTTTCTTTAGCACTTATGCCACTTTGGGTTGGTCATACTTGGGTCAAGCGGGCGTAGTACCTGCTTCTATGGAGTTGAAAAACTTACGTTGGGAAACCATTACAGGAAAAAACTTAGGTTTAAACCTGTCGATGTTCAAGAAAAAAATTACAATTGATGCTGAATTATACGCCAACCGTACCGAAAATCTATTCTTTAACGGTCTTCAAATTTCATCATTTACGGGTTTCAATAGTGTAAACATGAACGTTGGCACGATGGATAACTTAGGTTGGGAATTAAACTTGGGTCTTACGCCTTACAAATCTAAAAATTGGCAGGTTGATTTGAACATGAACGTATCAAGAAATATCAATGTAATCCGTGAAATTTCTGATTTATACCCACGTACCAGAGGAAATATTACTGCCAATGGTGAGTACAAAACTTATATGCAAGAAAATAACCCTTTCGGTTCATTTTATGGATTTAAGTACACAGGAGTTTATAAAGATAAAAACTCAACAATTGCTAAAGGGAAAAACGGTGAGCCAATCATCACGCCAGACGGACAAGGTGTTTATATGAGATTTAACTATCCTGCAACAGATTATACTTTCCAACCTGGCGATGCCATGTACGAAGACATCAACCACGATGGAAATATCAATTATATGGATATTGTGTATTTGGGCAATAGTAACCCTGCTTTAACAGGTGGTTTTGGTGGAACAATCACTTACAAACAACGATTGAAACTAACGGCTTTCTTCAACTTTCGTTCTGATTATGACGTAGTAAATGGTACAAGAATGGCGACAACTGCCATGTATGGTTACGACAATCAAAGTACAGAGGTGCTTTCAAGATGGAGAAAAGAAGGGGATGTAACCAATGTACCAAGAGCATTATTTGGAACGGGTTATAACTGGTTAGGTTCAAGTCGTTATGTGGAAGATGCTTCGTTTGTTCGTTTCCGTACTTTAACGGTTCGTTATACTTTCTCTAAAAAAATAAACGATTTGTTGAAAGTCAAAAACCTAAGTGGTTATCTGACAGCAGAAAATTTATTTACATGGACTAATTATCAAGGACAAGACCCAGAGGTTTCGATGCGTGGAGGTGACCCATTCAGAGTAGCGATTGATTACTCAATGACTCCACCTTCTAAAACGATTACTATTGGTTTAACTTCTTCGTTTTAAGGGAATAAATAGTTGTTAGGTACACTGCTTAATAAGTTACTTCTACTTCCCGAAAGTTATTTTTACTTTCGGGAAGTTCCCCAAAAAATTGTTCCTCGAAAAATATTTTAAAGCATATATTTTAAAGTAAAATATTTAAAAAAATGTTAAAAAAACTACTTCATAGTTCAGTGTGTTTACTACTCCTTATCATACCTACGTCGTGTGATAATTGGCTTGATTTACAGCCACAAGATGGTATCACGAAAGATAAATTTTGGAAAACCAAAGAACAAGTGCAAGCGGGAATGTCAGGAATTTATGCCTCAATGCTTGCTCCAAGTTCAACCAGTATTACAGCTGTTAGTTCTTTGGGAGGAAATAGCTTAGTCGTTAATTTGTTTTTGTGGGGAGAACTTCGTGCCGATATGCTCACAACAACATTTGCAACCCGTGCCGAAGACCTCGACATTATGAATGTCAACGTATTGGCAAGTAACGGAATCACCAACTGGAGAACCGTTTATCAAATCATTAACTATTGTAATACGGTCATTGATTTTGCTCCTGCGGTTTTGGAAAACGACAAAACTTTTACGCAAGCATCACTCAACAGTTATGTAGCAGAAGCGAAGGCAATTAGAGCATTAATGTACTTTTATTTGGCTCGTACTTTCGGAGATGTTCCTTTGAAATTGAAGTCAACCAGTACCGATGAAGAAATTCAGCAAATTCCTAAAAATACGCAAGCGGAGGTTTTAGACCAAATTGTGAAGGATTTGAATGAAGCCGAACCCGACGCTCCATTGACTTACGGAAATACGGCTTCAGACAAAGGACGAATTACTCGTTATACCGTTAATGCCATTCAAGCAGATGTGTATTTGTGGATGGAAAAATATGCAGAAGCATTGACTGCTTGCGATAAAATTACGAAAAGTGCTAAGTTTGGATTGATTGAAGGTTCTCGGTTTTTCAATACAGTTTTTGTGCAAGGAAATTCTAATGAAAGCATTTTTGAATTACAATTTGACCGTCAAAGGTTAAATGAGTTTTATCCATTATTTGCCAATCCACGTCGTTTCAGTGCCAATGCCTATGTGATGGATTATGTTTATACGCAAGATTTTACCGACGATACTAAAAGAGATTTAAGAGGTCCAGAAGCTTCTGTGAGAGCAACAGATGGTATGATTTGGAAATATTCGGGCATCAATGCTACTCAAGCACGAGCCATTGAAGATTATACTGCTCATTGGATGGTTTATCGTTATGCCGATATTTTACTGATGAAAGCGGAGGCATTAGCATTGCTCAATCGTGGAGCAGAGGCTTTGGCAATTGTTGGAACAATTAGAAACAGAGCCACCGCTTTGGAATTGACCAATGAAAACCCAGACCCAACCAATGCAGAAGCAGTGGCTGATTTTATCTTGGCTGAACGTGCCAGAGAATTTGCTTTTGAAGGAAAACGCTGGTATGATGTGCTTCGTCACGCTAAACGTAATAAATACAAACGATTAGATATCATGCTTGAAATGATTTCAAGAGCTGCTCCGCCAGATAGACAACAATCTGCAATCGCTAAATACAAAGATTTCAACAGTCATTATTTGCCAATTTATCAGTACGAATTACAGACAGATAAAAACTTGGTACAGAATCCATTTTACAAATAGAGATTGAGTTAGAAGTCATAAAACGTTGAGTTTTAAAAGTGTTTTATCCTCCTTATGACTTAAGAAGCTTTTGACTTTCAGACTCTTACAGCATTTTCAATTCAAATAAAGTAATGAAAAAAATATCAAAATCTATATTCATCCTAATGACAACTATCTTCGGAAGTTTGTACTTATTAGGTTGTACAGAGATTCAAATCGTAGAAACAACCACTACCGATGTGAATATGTATAGTTATTTGAGGAAATATCCAGACAAATATTCAGATTTTGCAACTATTCTCGACCGAGCGGGCTACGCCAGTTTTTTGGATGCTTATGGAGCGTACACAATGTTTGTACCAACCAATGCAGGTGTGCAAGCATTTTTGAAGGGCATCAATAAAACTTCTGCCGACCAACTAACGGTTGAAGAAGCAAAGGATATTGCCAAAATTCATATCATTCGTGATACCCTCACGACCAAATCTTTCAAAGATGGAAAATTGCCATTAATTACCATGTACGGACAGTATTTGGTAGGTGGGGTTTCTTTTGAAAATGGTATTTCGAGTTTTAGTGTCAATCGTCAAGCATCTGTTACGGAGTCGAATATCATCGTTGGAAATGGTATTTTACATATCATCGACAAAACATTACAACCTGCCAAATCATCACTTTCTGGAATGATAGAATCAAATCCTAATTATTCCATTTTTACGCAGGCACTCAAAGAAACAGGTTATTACGATTCTTTGAAAGTGGTTGATGAAGATTTATCAAAACGTTGGTCAACGATTATTGTAGAATCTAACGCAGTATTAAATAAAGCAGGTTTTGCCACTTATGATGCCTTGAAAAAACGATACTCAACTACAGGAAATCCTCGCTTGAAAACGGATAGTTTGAATATTTATATGGCTTACCATATTCTTCCAGGTATCAAGTATTTAGCCGATATTATTTCGGCGGCATCGCATTTAACGAAAGTACCATTGGAAGTGGTAACGTCCAAATTAGACGGTCAAACTGTTTTATTAAATGATGTTGATTTCAACGGAACTTACGAACCTGGTGTTGAACTGGATAGAACATTAAGTGACAATGCCGCAACTAACGGTGTACTTCATAATACCAATACGCACTTTGTAGTCAAATTCCGTAAGCCAACGCCAATTCATTGGAAAGTATCCGACTTCCCAGAGATTCGTAAACTACCTGCTTATTTCCGTAAACAAGGTTATGCTTTTACGATGGGGTCAATCAAAGACTGGTCGTGGCAAATGAACAACATCTCTTACGTTTATGGAACAGGAGGAGTTACTGCCACTACTTATTTTAATGACTGTTTGCAAATTCCGTTGGGACTTGGAAACGCAGCCAGAAGTAACTGGATTGAAATGAAAACGCCTTTAATTGTAAAAGGAAAATATAAAGTTTGGATTTGTTACAGAGCTCAAAAACAGTCAGGTTCATTGGGTACAACGGGTGGGTCTGTCAATATTGTTCAAGTAAGTGTAAACGGAGAACCTTTGCCAAGACCAGTCACTTTTACCGACCAAGCTCCAACGGGAACACCAGGAGAGTTAGAATCTTTAGGTTGGAAAATGTACATGAACAATGTAACCTCTCTTTTTGCTTGCGGAAGACTGTTAGGAACAATTGATATTAAAACAACCGACCGCCATAACCTTCGTATGCAAGCCATTGGTGGCGGTGGACAAAATACCAATAACGTCGATTTAATTCAATTTATTCCAGTCGATATGAACCAACTAAGTCCAAGATTTACACAATCAGGCTTAATGGTTCCCTAAATAAAACCATAGAGGATTTTGCGTTTTATCCTACCGAAATCCTCTATGAATATAGTTTTAGCTGATAAAAAACGATTTAACTCAAGAGAAAATGATTAAAAAATATACATATTTCCTAATACTTGTCATCAGCTTTATTTCGCTTTCTTGTGAAAAATGGGATGACCGTATAAGCCTAACCGATGCGGCTTTAGGACGAAGCCTTGCGGAGCAAATAGCCTCACAGTCTGATTTGAGTAAATTTCAAGAGCTATTAGTGAAAAGTGGCTATGACAAACTCATTAGTGCGTCTCAAAATTATACTGTTTTTGCTCCTTCCAACAAAGCCTTAGAAGGTTTTGACATGGCAAGTTTAAAAGATAGTGCCTCTATCAAAGCATTTGTCGGAAATCATATTGCCCTACAATCTTATCCGATGCCTTCTGGCAGCACAGAAACAAGCATCAAATTATTAAACGGGAAATACGCTACGCTTACGAAAGGAGCATTGGGAGAATCTCCCATTTCAACGGCTAATACTTATGTGGGCAACGGAGTATTACACATTCTTGATAAATATTCACCCGTTTTACCAAGCGTTTGGACATATATCAATGGTGCTAAAGATGAATACGCTCAGAATAAATTAATTGCCAATTTGGCGTATTATTCTTTCAATGCTTCAAAAGCAATTGTGGATAGTATTAGCGGAACAACAGGTCGCCCGATTTATAGACCAGGAAGCGGTTTTGAACTCAAAAATCTATTTACTGATGCCGTTTATGACCTAAACGATGAGTCGAAACAATACACGTATTTTATTTTGAACGACCAAGCATTTACAACTGAGCTTACGAAGGTAAGTCCGTTTTTCAAGACCTCTACTGCTGACAGTACCTATAATGCTTCAGCTTGGAATGTTGTAAAAGACTTAGCGGTTGAGGGTTATTATACTCCTGATAAATTGCCAGCGGTTCTCAAATCAAAGTTTGGCGTTGAAATTCCATTGAATACAACAGCCATTGTGAAAACCATCAAATTAAGTAATGGTATTGCGTATGTATTCAATAAGGTTGATTTTAAATTACAAGAAAAAATACAACCAATTGTAGTAGAAGCAGAAGGTAATAGCACCTTTATGCAAAGTATTTCTACGGCTACTTTTGCGGTATTAGAAAAGAAACACCCGACCACTAATTCACTTTCTAAGCATATTTTATTTGCAGGACATGGAGTAGCCAATTTTTGGGTAAGATACAGAATTCCGCAAGTACCTGCCGCTAAATATAAAGTGTATTGGGTAGCAGTAAACGACCAAACAAGACCAAATTATACGAGTAGTGGCGTAACGCCTCCTGTAACGCTGACTCAACGTTTGGCAATGGGAAATGTAACCAATACCACTTTTGCGAATGTAACGGTTACACTCAATAATTTCTCAGAGGTACTTCTCGGAGAATACACAACCAACAAATATGGTACTTTAGACATATTCCTGCAAGGCAGTGGAACAACGCCTATCGTATTGGATTACGTAAGGTTAGTACCCGTTTTATAAAAGACATATTCAATAAAATTAATTTTATGCGAGCATCTCAGAAAATAACATACTTAATGATTAGCTTCTTACTCATTACTACGGGCATTTTTGCTCAAGGTGATGTGGTAGTCCTAACTCAGAAGGCAAAATATACCAATCAAATATCAGGACTTATTTCTGATGCCGTTACCCAAAAGCCATTGATGGGAGCGAGAGTATATTACAAACAAGCCACAACCGCTATCACTGATGATAATGGTGTTTTTAAATTATTAGTACCAAACTATTCTGTTTCGGTAGTAGTAGAAATGGCTGGTTATCAGTCAAAAGAAGTTTTTATTGCGGGAAGAAAAGACCTAAAAGTGAGTCTAAACGAAGAAGGTCATCCTTCTTTCAATCAAGAAATTGCTCTTCCAATTAATGCAGTTTCAGGTAATCGTCTTACTTCGGCAGCCGTTTCAGTTCAATTAACAGACACTTGGTCAAGAGCAACGGATAGCCCAGATAGTTATTTGCAAGGAAAAATTGCAGGCTTAAATGTAACTCGTCACTCAGGAATTGCTAATTCTGGAGCCAATTTGATGCTTCGTGGATTGTCGTCAATGCAAGCAACCAATCAGCCTTTGATTATTGTGGATAACATGATGTACGACAATAGTCAATACGGTAACTCATTGATTAGTAATTACATTGATAATCCTTTGGCAAATATTGATATTCGTGATATTAGTAATATTACGGTGTTGAAAGATGCTTCGGCAGCCGCAATTTATGGTACAAAAGCCGCTAATGGTGTTATTTTAATCACTACGGCAAGAGCCAAAGAATTAGGAACAAAAATTGATTTGGCAGTTTATGGTGGCATGAATGCCGCTCCCAAAGCTTTGCCCGTGTTGAACGTAAGCGATTATCGTACTTATTTGTCAGACTTGTATAAATCGGGCGGTGCAACGACGGACTTGATTCAGTCATTGCCATTTATGAATGATGATAAATCGTCGGCGAGTTATTATCAGTATCATAACAATACTAATTGGCAAGACAAAATGTTCGCCAATCAGCAAATGTCAAATATGTATTTGAAAGTAACTGGTGGTGATAACATCGCAAAATATGCTCTTTCGCTAAATTATGCCAAAAATCAAACGGCTTTAGCTGGGTCAGATTTAAGTAAATACAGCACACGTTTCAATGCAGATTTGAATTTGAGTCGCCGTTTAAAAGCAACGACCAATTTAAGTTTCTCTTTCAATGAAGCTACGGTAAAAGATTTAGGTTTTGCTTCAAAAACAAATCCTATCTTTTTATCATTGACGAAAGCACCATTTTTGAGCGACCATGATATTTCAAGTCTTGGGATAGCTTCTCCAGATTTATCGGACGAAGATATTTTCAATGTCGGAAACCCAACGGTGGCAGCACAAACGATGTCAGCGTCCAATCGTTCATATCGTTTTGCAGGAACAATCAATTTTGATTATGAATTAAGCAAAACACTTCATTGGGGAAATACAATTGGTTTGATTTTCGATAAAATTAAAGAAAATCGTTTTGTACCGAAACGTGGTATTTTGAGCGATACTTTAGGGCTTTATTTGGCTGAAAACAAATTAGGCTCACAAACAAAACGTCTATTTAATTTATTCAACGATACGTATTTTTCTTATAATCAGACCTTTAAAGATATTCATTCATTATCGGCAAGAGTTGGAGCAAGATTTTTAAATAGTCGGGTGGAACAAGACCAAATTTTAGGTTTCAACTCAGCAACGGATGAATTAGTAACCGTTGGCAATGGACAAAGATTATTGAACAAAATCAGCGGAGGCATTGGAACTTCAAACTGGTTAAATACTTATGTCAGTTTAGATTATAATATTTCAGACAAATATTTCTTGGCATTTAACATGGCAATGGATGCGTCGTCGAGATTTGGGAAAGAGGCTGTTTCTGAAGGTTTCAAAATTGGAGGTTCTCCAACCGCTTTAATGCCTTCTATTTCAGGTGCGTGGATTGTTTCATCAGAAAAATTCATGGCAAATTCTCCTTTTGATTTATTGAAACTTCGTGCTTCTTGGGGTAGCGTAGGCAATGACGACATCGGAAATTATGCTTCTCGCCAATATTATGTTGTTCAGAATTTATTAGGAATGCAAGGATTAGTTCGTGGAAATATTGGTAATGCTGGATTGAAATGGGAAACTATCACCAAAACCAATTTTGGCATTGATGCGTCATTGTTCAACGAAAAAATTAACCTTTCGGTGGACTTCTTCAACAACAAAACCAATGATATGTTGACGATGGAGAAATTACCAACTACTTCTGGCATTTCGTATTTATTGACTAACAATGGTTCAATGGAAACCAAAGGTTTGGATGTTTCTTTGAATATCAAGGCAATTAATCATGTAAACTTAAAATGGGATTTTGGGGTGACTTTGGGAAAAAACCAGTCAACACTTACCAAATTACCTGACGATAATACGGTTACTACTTACGGTTCGGCTTCATATATTTCTAAAGTCGGACAAGCTCCCAATCTTTTCTACGGTTTATCTGCTCAAGGCGTTTATACTTCTGATGCTGAAGCGAGTGCCGCAGGTTTACAAACCAAGCGTCCAGACGGTTCATTGATGCCATTTAAAGGTGGTGATATGAAATTTGTAGATGTAAATGGCGATAAAATTATTGATGAAAAAGACAAACAAGCCATTGGTAATCCAACGCCAGATTTATTCGGTTCGGTAGTCAATCGTGTTTCATTCAAAAACTGGACTTTAGATGCACTTTGTACGTTTGTTTCGGGCAACAGTATTTTCAATTATACTCGTAGTGCTTTAGAATCAATGTCGAATCAAAATAATCAGACACAAGCAGTTTTGAATCGTTGGAGAGGAGATGGACAAGTAACTTCTATTCCGAGAGCCTCAATGAATGACCCAATGGGCAATAGCCGTTTTTCAAGTCGTTGGATAGAAGACGGTTCGTATTTTAGAGTAAGAGCCATTACGCTTTCGTATAATCTGCCATTGGATGCAAGCATGGTGAAATACCTAACATTCTATGGTACAGTTAACAATGCGGTTACATTTACCAAATATTTAGGCTATGACCCAGAATTTAGTGCAACTAATAATATTTTTGGACAAGGCGTTGATAATACCCTCGAACCAATCCAAAAATCGTTTCAGTTAGGTCTTAAAATTGGTTTGTAAAAGCCAACCCCTCCCCGACAGGGAGGGGAGCAAAACAATATATCTCATTTCTTTTTAAGTCCCTCCCTATCGGGGAGGGATTTAGGGTGGGGTTAAATATATCATTCAATTATTCGTCATTATACTTATGAAATTCTCGATAAAGAAAATATTTTTAAACGTTGGAATACTTTCAAGTATGCTAATGGCAACTTCGTCATGCAAAGAAGTATTTGACTTACAACCCGAAGAAACCCTTACCAAAGAGCAAGTATATCGTAATCTTTTTGATGCCGATGCTGCCATTATTGGGCTTTACGGTAAATTCATGAATTTGGCAAAACAGCACGTAATTCTCAATGAGTTAAGAGCCGATTTATTGGATGTAAGCAGTGGTGCTGATGAGCAAATGGTACAACTCAACAATCATAATGTGCAAGCGGGCAATGTGTATGCCGACCCACGCCCATTTTATGAAGTGATTTTGAATTGTAATGACATCTTGAAAAATTTCAAGATTATGCTTGATTCCAATAAAATGAAATTGGAAGAATATAACCAACGTGTTGCTGATGTAATTTCATTGCGTACATGGGTGTATTTGCAGGTGGGTATTCACTTTGGCGAAGTTCCTTACACAACTTCTACCATTGAAAATACGGCTGATTTAAGCGTCTTGAACTCCGCTCCAAAACTTTCTTTAGAAAATTTGGTGAAGGAACTCATCAAAACAATGGAAACGATTTCTCCTGTTTATATGGATCCGTATCCTTCTACCAATACCTTAGTTGCGAGTTCCGTTGATGGCTATTTATTGAACAAAATGTTTATCAATAAACACGTATTATTAGGCGATTTATATCTGTGGGATAATCAATATTTAAAGGCGGCTACTACGTATAAATTGGTATTAGAAACGGCTTCGAGATTGGGTTATGACATCAATACTGGCGAAATCTTTTTGGGTTTATATAAGATTAAATATGCAGAGGCTAATGCTCGTGATATGACAGTCGCTTATGCTTCAAGTAGAAACGATGTCAATGCTTTAGTTGATAATAACGATACAGGTTGGAGGTCAATTTTTGCTCGTAGAAATACCGATGCAGGTTATAACTACGAATGGATTTGGTCATTACCTTTTGATGCGACCTTCAATCCTCAAAATCCATTCATCGACTTATTTACCAATAAAGTACAGCCTTCAGAGCAAAGTATTTCGATGTGGAATAGCCAAAGGCAAATCAATAATTTCCCTTTTGACGCTCGTGGAAGAATGAGTTATAAAACCGTCAATGGTAAACCTACTGTGATGAAATATCTTTATAACTATATTGACCCATCAACGTCTTTAAGTCTTGGAAATGCCAATTTCGGGAAAGGGCAATGGTGGCTTTATCGTGCGGCAACCTTGCACCTAAGATTTGCCGAAGCCGCCAATCGTGATGGTCGTCGTAAGTTAGCGTTCGCACTAATGAATCAGGGAATTGGAAGCACCTACAATGGAGCGTCTGCTGATAAAACAAGATTAATGAACACCTTTGATGTTCCACCGTATGATTTTGATGCAAGAAACGGAGATAATCCAGCTTTTAGAGCTTCTTGGTATAGAAATACGGGTATCAGAGGAAGAGCATATTTGCAGTCGGTACCAGTGGTTGGAGACAGTACCATTTCGATTGAAAACTCATTGATTCAAGAATCGGGTTTAGAATTAGCTTACGAAGGACAACGTTGGGCGGATTTATTAAGAATTGCCAATAGAAGAAATGACCCTGCATTTTTAGCCGATAAAATTTACGATAAACTCAGAAAAGCAAATAATCCAAATGCGGAGGCTGTCAGAACAAAATTGATGGATAAAAGCAATTGGTACTTGCCATTCAATTTGAAATAAGTGAAAAATAATACTATTGTTTAATTACCAAATTAACGTGATTCATTATCTACCATCGTGATGCGATGGTAGATATTTCCATAAACAAACATCAATTTATACTGACTTCTCAGCCAGTACCTAATTTTAAAATTCCCCCTCAATCCCCGCTTTCATCATCAGCAATGAGTAATTTTATGAAATTATCATCCTTTAATAACAAAAATGCTCGAAACACCCCTTCAAATTCTTTATCAGGACGAACATCTCGTTGCCATCAATAAACCTCATAATTTATTAGTCCATCGTTCGCCCATTGCTGCTGATGAAAGTGTTTTTGCCTTACAATTGCTCCGTGATCAACTGAATCATTGGGTGAGTCCCTGCCATAGAATTGATAGAAAAACGGGCGGTGTTTTATTATTTGCTTTATCTAAAGAAGCTGACCAAATAATAAAAAAACAGTTTGAATCCCAATCTTGCGAGAAAACGTATTTAGCTTTGGTTAGAGGTTACTTGCCCGATGAAGGAATGACCGACCGCCCACTAGAAAACGACAAAGGAATTTTGAAGGAAGCAGTAACTCATTTTCGGTGTTTGCAAAAAGTAGAGCTTGATATTGAAGTGAGTCGTTATCCAAAATCAAGATATTCGTTGGCAGAAATTTCTCCCAAAACAGGCAGAACACACCAAATTAGAAGACATTTTGCACAATTACGTCATTATTTGATTGGCGACAAAACGCATGGAGAATGTAAACATAATAAAATGTTTGAAGAAAAATTTGGCTTAAATACGATGCTTCTTCACGCAAAAACCTTAACTTTTGAGCATCCATTTACCCAAGAAAAAATCACGGTGGAAGCTCCGTTACAAGCTGATTTTTTAGATATTATGGATAAAATTGGAATAAATCTAAGGGAATTCTAATCGTTATTGGTGAATAAATGTGCGTATCTTGAACGTTATAACATACTAATCTGTCATAAAAATAAATGAATTATATAGAAGAAATAGCGACCAAACTCCGAAGAATTCGGGAAATATACGGATACAGTCAAGAATACGTAGCTGAAAGAATGGGGATTTCTCAACCTGCTTATTGGCAAAAAGAAAATGGAAAACGAGTGCCTTCCGATGCAAGATTTAAGCAAATTGCAGAACTCTACAATTTATCAATGGAAGATTTAAAAAACGGAGAACTCAATACGGTACTTATCAAAGTTCATGAAATTCAAATTGAGATTTTGAAGAAGAAAATACCCCTAAATCCTTAATATTAGGGTGCCAATTATGTCGAAATAGCTACAATTACCAAATAAATAATCACTTCAGATATTTGTTGTGTTGCTCCAAAGCACTCATTCGTGTAGCCGCCGAGTTTCTTTTTGAAATAATAACCAAAGTAAAGGTGTAATAAAATGAGTGGAGGAAATACCAGAAATAAAAAGAAATTTTTGGTAATGATAGCGTATAAAAATAAAGGAAAAATAGCGAAGATATAAGCCGTCAACAAATCATTTTGATGAATTTTGGTATTGATTACGTAATTTTTGGGAGCATCTTCTGAAATATAGTCGAGGGTGAAGTTTAAACTTAACGCTACAAATCTACTCAATGAATGAGCAATGAAAATTGTCCAAATAAGTGTTTGATTATCAAGAATTTCGAGACTAAAAAATTTAATACCTAAAAGTAAAATTAGTGCCATCGTACCGAATGTCCCCAATTTGGTATCTTTCATAATCTCAATCATATTTTTGGGAGTT
The DNA here is from genome assembly GCF_034931005.1 of Arcicella sp. LKC2W. Classification (NCBI taxonomy): domain Bacteria; kingdom Pseudomonadati; phylum Bacteroidota; class Cytophagia; order Cytophagales; family Flectobacillaceae; genus Arcicella; species Arcicella sp. LKC2W. The sequence goes on along the minus strand of NZ_JAYGIN010000011.1, from coordinate 147,959 downwards.
TTCCCTTCTCCCAAACCATCACAAGTGTGAGCAAATCCATTTTCATGCAATACGCCTGTCGCTAAAGCTGCCGCAACGATACTCAATAAAATGGCAATTTCAGGGTTGAACGCATGAGAGAAAATATAAAAGACAGCCGTAGAAAATCCGCCCACAAGCCAACCAATAACAGGAAGGAAAATATTGACTTTACGACCTATTTTTTCATCGACATGAACCCATGTTGGTACGGGAATACGAGTGTAAAACTTTAGTGTATTTAAGAAAATTTGGCATTGGAAAATTCCCCATTGGTTAATAGTAGAAAGTATTTTTTTGAAATTCATAAGTAAAATAATGATTATGGATTATAGGCATTAAGCAAGAAAATAGCCTATCTTAAACGGTAATTTTGGCGGAGGTTTTTGAGTTAAGACTTTAAGAAATAATAAAAGCTACATTAAAAAGGAATATAGAATGCGAAAATACGTCAATTTTATTTAAAACTTCGATACCCCGAATAAGTAGCGTTTGGTTTTGAATTATTTAGGAGATAATTCAGTTCTGAAGATGGAAGTATTCCTGATTTTACGAAGATATATCTAAATGAAACGTTCCGATTTTTTAAAAACATTATCGCTGTTACCACTTACAGCTAATTCCATGAATATTGCTGAATTTAATTCGTTTACGGCCAACTTACCCTTGACCCAACGAATGCCTGTTCTTTTTGTCGGACATGGTTCTCCGATGAACGCCATAGAAACCAATGGCTTTACAAAAACTTGGGAAGATTTAGGGAAACGCTTGCCCACACCGAAAGCCGTTTTGGTAGTTTCTGCCCACTGGCTCACACGTGGTACACACGTAACGGCTATGGAAGCCCCCAAGAAAATTAATGATTTTGGTGGTTTTCCGAGAGCTTTATCTGAATCAACTTATCCAGCCAAAGGAAATCCACAATTGGCGGGAGAAATTAAAGATATTATTAAAAGTACAAATGTTGGGCTTGACCATGATTGGGGTTTAGACCACGGAGCTTGGTCCGTTCTGAAACAAATGTACCCAGATGCCAATATTCCAGTGCTTCAATTGAGCATTGACTACTACAAACCTGCTTCGTATCACTATGATTTGGCAAAACAACTGAGTGCCTTACGTGATAAAGGCGTGTTGATTTTGGGTAGTGGAAATATGGTTCATAATCTCCGAATGGTAGCTTTTGACAAAATGAATGAACCAAATTTTGGATTTGATTGGGCAAAGGAAGCCAACGGATTATTCAAAAAGTATATTTCCGATGGTAATCATCAAGCGTTGTTTGATTATGAGAAATTGGGAGAAGCAGTAAAATTGGCAGTACCAACGCCTGACCACTATTATCCACTCATTTACACCTTGGCTTTGCAGGATAAAAAGGATAATTTAAGTTTCTTCAATGACCAATTGCAAGCAGGGTCACTTTCTATGACGAGTGTAATGATTGGTGGCGTTTAGCAGAATTATTTATCTACTTCATGTTCAAAAGCAATGAAGTTTACTAAATTATCTTGTTGGTCAAATACGGGAAGAATATCGACTTTACAGAGATATTTTTCCCCATTTTTACGATAATTGACAATTTTTCCTGAATATTTTTCTTTCAAACTTATTTTATTCCTAATATTTATTTTGGCTTCTGGAGAGGTTTCAGCTCCTTGCAAAAATCTTGGGAATTGCCCCAACGCTTCTTCTGAATCATAACCCGTCATTCGAGAAAAACCTTTGCTTACCCATGCAATTTTCTGTTTTTCACAGGTTACAACAATTGTATTTTTGCGGTCTTGTAAAAAGCGTTTGACTTTGGTCAAATCAAACGCCCATTGTTTATTCTGAGCAAAAGTTTCGATTAATTCAAATTCCGCTATATCATTTCTGGAAATTTCCAGAAACTCATAAGCCGCTAAAAGTGGCGTTACAGAATGACGCTCACGGAAAGAGTCACAATTGGTATTGGAAGAAAGACAAAACATAGCTCATAAATGGTTAAAAATGTAGTAGTAGCTTATTACGATAAAGCTTTGTAGCATAAAATTGTTTTGACTTAAAAGATATTTCTCTTAAAAATATTTGAAAATGAAAAAATGACATTAAAATAGGGTTAAAATTTAAGGTGTTTTGGGGAATAATAATCACATGATAAGGGGATGTATTTTTCTTGATTTGGCGTTAAGTGTTTGTAAATCAATTGGTTGTATTTTTATTGCAATATTCTATTATATTTCATAATTATATGCAGTATATGAAATATGTATCTATAACGTTAATTTTACGTCAAAGAAAAAAACGCAAAAATTTGAAAAGAATACTTACCTACAATTTTCTGTAAATTTTCAAACCCAAAACAAACAAAATGGAAACAACACAAAATAATAATAATGGAAATGGCATTTTGAAGGCGGCTTTGGCTGTGGCAATGTTGTTTATCGGATTTTTAGGGTATTTGCTTTATGATTCTAAAAAAACAAATACAAATCAAGAGCAAGTGATTAGCCAAAAAGTTGAACAGTTGGCGAATACAAAATCTCGCTTAGATTCAGTTTCGACACAATTGGACGCTAAAATTGCTGAAATTCAATCTTTGGGCGGGCGTGTTGACGAATTAGTAGCAGCTAAACAACAATTAGAGAAAGACAGAAAAGCCTTGAAAAATGCAAAGTTCTTTAACTCAAAACAATACGATGCCAAAATTCAGGAATATGTAGCATTGTTGACTGAAAAAGACCAAGTAATTGCTCAATTGAAATCTGAAAATGAAAATTTAACGGCTCAAACAGTTACTTTATCGAAAGAAAAAGAAGTTTTAGTACAAGAGAAACAAGTTTTCATTGAAGAGAATACTGGCTTGAAAGGGGAGAAAGAAAAATTGACTCAAACCGTTGCAGATTATTCTTCTAAGAATGAAGAATTGACTAAAAAGGTGAAAACTGGGGCTCAATTGAAAGCTCAGAACTTGCAAGTGTATGCTGTGAAAGCAAACGGAAAAGTAAAAGACGGAGGGAAATATCGTGCGAAGAAAGTTGACCAATTGAAGTTAGCTTTTACATTACCATCAAACGCAATCACTGAAAAGGAAAATAAAGAAATTATGGTACGTATCATGGATGCAGACGGTGCTGTAATCAGTGATAGTGCAACGGGGTCAAGCGTTTTTAATTTCGACGGAAAAGAAATGGCTTATACAACTAAAGGAACGGTTGCTTATACCAACAACGACCAAAACGTTGAAATGCTTTATGCACGTGGTACGGCGTATCGTGCAGGAAACTACACGGTAGAATTATATTCAGAAGGTTTCAAAATAGGACAAGGTAATTTTATTATCAAATAAGATAACATCATTATTCTGTACTGCTATTTATAGTAAAACCGCTACGAGCTTAGGCTTGTGGCGGTTTTGTGTTGTTGGGGGGGGGGGGGGACGTTTAGATTTGGTTCTGCTTGAAAATATTTAAAAATTAAACCCAGAAGGCAGTTGAAAAACCCGTCTGCGGTTAATAGGGTCAAATTTGTATTAATAAGTACATAGTACCGATTTATTATTACTTTTGCTTTATTATTAAAGCAAAAAATCCTTTCATTATTAAACTTACCCTATGGAAAATCTACAAATTCCCTCAGTACTTATTAGAATGGTTCGATTGTTTCTTTTGGTTTTTGTAATCAGCTTTTTTATAGAAGTTGGCTACAAATTTATCAAGCATTGGTCTGTTGATTATAATCTTTTATCAGAGTGGATAGATTCTACTTTAACTTTCAGAAAATTAGGTATTTGGCTAATTGTTACACTCGGTTTTGCTATTTATCAAGTACACTCTAAAAAAACGAATTAAAAAGCTAAGTATAAAACTTATAAACGATAAAAACAATGCAACAAAAAACATCAAACGCATTTGTAATTGCCTCATGGGTTGCTTTAGGAACGGGAATCTTTGGATTTCTGGTGGGACTTTGGCAGTCTGAAATGCTTCTCAATGAAAAAGGGTATTATTTTACAGTATTAATGTTTGGACTTTTTGCGGTAATTTCTCTCCAGAAAAGTGTACGAGATAGGCTTGAAGGTGTTCCTGTTACAAGTTTGTACTATAATATTTGTTGGTTTGCGACAATATTATCAATCATTTTATTGGCGATAGGGCTTTGGAATGCAACTTTATTACCAAGTGAAAAAGGGTTTTATGCTTTTGCGTTTTTATTAGGACTTTTTGGAGCGATTTCTGTCCAAAAAAATACAAGAGATAACTTGGGAACAAATAAAGACCAATAAAATGCAAATTCATTTTCTATCTTTTCGGAAGTTTTAATACTTTGGAAAAGGTAGAAAATTCCATTTCAGAAAGTAAAACATTACCTACTGCCCACTTCGTACAATGGTAATATATCCCGTTAAATTAGGAATTTCATCGCCCGTTTTTATCACGTAATAATATGTTCCCATTGGTAAATCAGAGTTGTCTTTTTTGCCATTGAATGGGTTATTTGCATAGTTTTTCGTCGTGAAAATTTCTCCTCCCCAACGATTAAAAATCTGTACTTCTGCATTTGGATAATCTTCAATCCCATCCAAGACCCAAGTTTCATTCAAGCCATCGCCATTTGGCGTAAATCCTGATGGAGTTAATATTTTTGTTTTTACCGTAATCAAAATGGTATCTTCATTGGTACAACCACTTGATAAAGCCGTTGCGTGTAAAATATATTGAGTTGTGGCATCGGGTGATGCTAAAGGACGACTGATGGTATTACTATTTAAACCTGTACTTGGTGTCCAGTATAAGGTAATATCGTTTTTGAAACCACCTGTAATGGAACTTTTGATACTGGTGGTATCACCTTTAAAAATGATAATATCGTTGCCCAAACGAACTTTAGGGGTTAAATCTACGTAAGCAATTCTGGATTTTTTAGTGGTACAACCATAATCGTTTGTGTAAGAATAAACGATGGGCGATGGACCAAAACCTGCTAATAATGGACTATAAATTGTTCCAGAAACTCCTCTGCCCGAAAAAATACCTTTTGCAACATCATACGGTTGAACGTATGGCATCAAATTGATTCGATTACTGTTTGAACCACAGGTCGGAAAGATGGTGTCAAATGTTACAGGGGTTAATGGATTGAAGGTTAATTTGAGCGTATCTGAAGTCTTTTGACAATTATTGCCATCAGTAACAATTACTTTATAAGTACCTGATTTTAAGGCGGAATATCTGCTAATTGTATTCAGCGTAACTGAAATGTCATCAATTTGCCAATCATATTGATAGCTTGACCCATCACTGATTTTTAGGGGAATTGTATCGCCTTCGCACACAATTTTTTTACCTAATGGATTGGTAATAAAGGCATCAGGTAATGAATTTACCTTCACAGTTGATTCTAACTCATATTGGCATACGCCTGAAATTTGAGTCATTCTGGCTACATATTTTCCTGTTTTTGTTGCTTGGATAAAGACATTTTGAATTGCCAGAACGTCAGTAATATCTCTTGTCCAGAGATATAAATAATCGCCTGCATTAAAGGCACTTCCATCATCTTTTTGAATTTGTAGAGGTACGCCCGCAGCGGTTTCACAAAATTCAATATTATCAGGATTTATCTTAAATTTTTCACCTGGTTTAATAGAAACAGCCGTTTTTTCAGAAGTTGTAGAACCGCTACAACCTTGTTTATAACTAATAACAACTGTATATTCTCCTGCCTCAGTTACTTTCAGTTTATATTTATCGGCATTGGCAATATTAATATTATCTTTTTGCCATTGGTACTGATAATTAAGGTCGTCCTTAGTCGCTAATTCAGCAAATCCATTATCACAAACATCAATTTGAGTCAGCTGAACTGGCGAAGGCGTTTTTTCATCATAAACAATAGGTTGGGCAGGTGGTGCATTACAATTAATTACTTTCAATTGAAAATCTCGACGAACTTGCCCAATAACGACACCGCCTCTCAATTCTTCCACCAAAACAGAATAAACATATAAGCCCAATTGACTGGAGGTTACTGTAATAGAACCTGTGTTGGGGTTAATACTCATGGCGGGGTTACTCGGAATAGCAGTCGTGGCACTAAAGCCACTGCCCCAATTGATGGTTGGGAAATTAGACGACGGTCTTGGGTCGGGAGCAGGGCTACTTGAACTACTAAAGCCACTGTAAGGAGTTACTAATGAGTATCTTAGTTGGTCGCCATCTATATCTGACGCTCCATTATCGAACGTAAAAGGTTGTCCAGCACAGATATATTCACCATTTGGAACAGAAAATTTTGGGGAAGAATTAATGAAATCGGCACCTGCATTTGTTTGTAAAGGAGGAAATTCAAGATAAAACAACATTCCCGAACCCGAAGAATTATTAATATTATCCGCTGCATTTCTACAACACCTATCCCAAATAACATAATATCCGTTTGGGTCGGTGTATAAAGTTGGGTCAAGAAAAATATCTTGAGAAAAACTAATAACGGTAATTTTCAAACCTTGACTGGCAGCACAGTTTTCATTGGAATACACAAAGGGAGAACCCGCTAACTGAAAGGTGGTCAAGATAATAGACTTCATCAATCTATTATTGCTTTTCTGATAAATAGCCACTTTAATATTATTGTCGGCAGCGGTAGCACTTCTGACCGCTTTATCAAAAAACAGGTTCAATTTTAACTCATAACTACCGTTAGTTCCAGTATTATTCAATTCAAAATTTCCCCCTAAAATATGATTAGCACGAACAGAGATATTCGTGAGCGTCAATAGAAAAACGAAAAAGATACTACGTAAACCTTTACACATAAACTTTCAAATTTTAATTGGCTAATTCACGACAAAGTGTAATTACAAATTATTGAATGCTATTTTATGATATGAAAAGTGGAGTTTATCTTGCAGGTGTATTATTACTGATTAACAGGGAGTTAGCACTATTTATTGTATTGTGAGAAGAATTTGTGGTAAGATATTTGGTCGATAATATTGAAAATCAAACGATAAGTGCAGCGTGTTGAATACTAATTTAATCAAAAAGATGTATTTTCACAAAATTGTTTTAACGATGAAGCATTGAACAACCTCATAATCACATATCCATTTGAGTGGATTAACCACCAAAAATTACTGCTTAAATTCTAAGTTAAATCCTTCATCGTTGACCGAAAACCGTTCACCATCTTATGCAAACTCATTTTTTCGATACCCGAATAGAATATCTCAAAGGAGTTGGTACATCGAGGGCTTTGTTATTAAATACCGAATTACAAATTTTCACCTACGGCGACCTTATCCAATATTATCCTTTTCGGTATGAAGACCGTACAAAATTCCACCAAATTTCAGATTTATACGAGGGCATGGATTCTGCCCAAATTAAAGGTCGTTTGCGTTTCGTTGAAAAAATAGGAGAGGGGCATAAAGCCCGTCTCGCAGGGCAGTTTTCGGATGGTTCTGGCACAATGGAATTGACATGGTTTCAGGGAGTTAGTTTCTTAGAAAAAAACCTTCGGGCAGGTGCTGAATACGTTATTTATGGCAAACCTGCTTTCTTTCAAGGTCGCCCACAAATGCAACATCCAGAAATGGAATTGCTCAATCCAGATAATGAAAAAGGCGGATATTTTCAACCAGTTTACGGCTTAACAGATAAACTTCGCAAGCGTTATGTGGACTCGAAGGTGATTGCCAATATGCAACGCAACCTGCTCGACCAAGCCTACACGCACATACGGGAAACCTTGCCCGAAAGTTTGACCCAAAAATTTAGATTAGTTGCCAAACGAGATGCCGTTTATAATATTCATTTGCCCCAATCAGAAGCATGGTTGCATCAAGCCAAACGCAGACTAAAATTTGAGGAACTGTTTTATAATCAATTGCGACTGATAAAACAGAAATTGCTTCGCAGAATAGATTATAGCGGACAGGTTTTCAAAAGTGCCGTTTTAGTGACGGATTTCTACAAAAAACATTTGCCTTTTGAATTGACCAATGCCCAAAAAAAGGTAATCCGAGAGATTTTTGAAGACATGAAATGTGGCAAACAAATGAACCGATTATTGCAAGGAGATGTAGGTTCTGGAAAAACCATTGTGGCATTTATTTGTATGCTTTTGGCAATTGATAACAAGGCTCAAGCTTGTATCATGGCTCCAACCGAAATTTTGGCTCAACAACATTATGACGGCTTGAAAATTTTTGCGGATTTATTGGGCGTTACCATTCAAAAATTGACAGGTTCGGTTAAGAAAAAACAACGAGAAGTTATTCACGAAGGACTGCGAAGTGGGGCTTTGAAAATTATCGTTGGTACGCACGCATTGTTGGAAGATAATGTTCAATTTCAAAATCTTGGACTTTGTGTAATTGATGAACAGCACCGTTTTGGCGTTGCCCAAAGAGCAAAATTATGGGAGAAAAATAAACACATTCACCCGCATATTTTGGTGATGACTGCCACGCCAATTCCAAGAACTTTGGCAATGACACTCTACGGAGATTTGGACGTGTCTGTTATCAATGAATTGCCCAAAGGTAGAAAACCCATTAAAACTGTTCACCGTTATGATTCTCACCGCTTGAATGTTTTTGGCTTTATGCGAGACGAAATTGCTAAAGGAAGACAAATTTATGTGGTTTACCCACTCATTGAAGAATCCGAAAAATTAGATTATAAATACCTCGAAGATGGTTTTGAAAGCCTTTCAAGAGCTTTTCCTGACAATTTTATCAGTATTGTTCACGGTAAAATGAAACCTGCCGATAAGGATTTTGAAATGCAACGTTTCATCAATAAAGAAACCCAAATTATGGTGGCAACTACCGTAATTGAAGTAGGTGTAAATGTGCCGAACGCTTCTGTAATGGTGATTGAAAGTGCCGAACGATTTGGGCTTTCACAATTGCACCAATTACGTGGACGAGTTGGGCGTGGAGCTGACCAAAGTTATTGTATTTTGATGACTGACGTTAAACTCTCAAAAGACACTCGTACCAGAATTGACACGATGGTGCGTACAACTGATGGTTTTGAAATTGCCGATGTCGATTTACAATTGCGTGGGCCAGGAGATTTATCGGGAACGCAACAAAGTGGAGTCATTGATTTGCTTATCGCAGATTTGGCAAAAGATGGTGAAATACTAAGAGTTGCTCGTGAATGTGCCACCGAAATTTTGGAAGAAGATAATAATCTGGACTTGCCTAAAAATGAGATGATTAAAGAGCAAGTTGACAATTTAAGAGCCAACGAAAGCAACTGGGCGAGAATTAGTTAATTGAAGTAGAGGCGAATAGCATTCGCCTTTTTATTAGTTTACAAAAACGCAGGCATGGTTCAAATTCAATGTCGTTTAGTTTTACCGATTAACTTCCCGAAAGTTTAAAACTTTCGGGAAGTTACCCCAAATCAAGTAGAGGGGGGATTTTACAATTTTTCTAAACCGATTACCATTAAATCTTTTCTACAAAATCCTTACAATACGTTTTAATCATCTCACGGACACGAGCAAATTCTGCTTTAGTTTCTTCTTCTGTTCCCACAAATTTGGCAGGGTCAGGAAAATTATAATGGAATTTTTCAGCCTTCGTTGGGAAAAATGGGCAACGTTCACGAGCATTATCACAAACGGTAATGACATAATCAAAATCAATATTTTCGTATTCTAAAACGTTGTTTGAGGTATTTTTTGAAATATCAATGCCATCCTCCGCCATCGTGGCGATTGCTTTAGGGTTGACCCCATGCGTTTCAACTCCTGCTGAATAAACTTCGGCTTTGTCGCCCGCAAAATATTTTAAATAGCCATCGGCAATTTGACTTCTGCACGAATTTCCTGTGCATAATACTAAGATTTTTTTCATTTTTCTGTAACCCGAAGCTTCCGCTTAGGCATTTGCTTTATCTTTATCTACTTTCGAAGCAGAAGCTTCGATTTACATTTTAGCAACAACCACCGCCAGGTGTACAACACGCTGAAGCCGTTGCAGGCTGTAAATCAGCCAAATTTACTTTAATTTTCTCTTCTGGAATCCCACATTTATCAGAAGCTAAACAATTTGTCTGTTTTGACACCAAAATGAAATTTGTTCCGTCAAAATCTAAATCGTATTTTCCAATTGTATCTGCTTGATATTCCACCTCAATTTCAGAATCTTCCATGCCCAAAACCTTTTCTGAGAGAGCGATAATATTCAATAATTTTGCAGGTTTCAAACGATGGTCGAAATCATTGGCATTCCAAAGTTGAAAATTAGCTACTTTTTCATGACGAACCGTACCGCCACAATCAACGAAGTTTTTAGTAATTACGCCCACTTCTGTCACATGAAAATGCTCTGGGACGGACATTCCATTCTGTAATTGAAAACGAACATCTTGAACAGATGTTAAGATATTTTTGATTTCTGAAAGTTTCATGATTTTATATTCGATTTGTTTATATCCTAAAGACACAGTTTTTGGAAATAGACGCAAGAATTGAAAAAATAAATCTTTACTTACTAATAAATCTTTTGAATTTCCTGTTATATTTAAAGATTATCTTGAAATAATAAAAATCATCAACGCAAAATAATAGTATGGAATTACATAGTTTTAATTACCATTTTCAGGAAGAATCTCAAGGGGAAAACATGGACTTGAATTTATTGAAAGAAGAACAATGGCTTGGGCAGTCTATTGTGAGCTATTTAGTTGAACCCAAACCTGAAAATTGGCAGATTTCCTTAGTGTTTGTGTCTCATGAAACTCCTTTGAAATTCATGATTCGTAAATTAGAAAATTCTCCATCGTTGGCAAAAGCTCAACAGTATAAAGTGTTGTCAGAAAAAACCGCAAAAATCTTAAAAAATTCTTACCAAAGACTTTTGAATTAGCAAAGACACTCGCCAGTTTTAGTCTGAATTTCTAAAATATTTCCGTATTGATCGGTCTTTACGGGACAACAATCAATCAGTTTTTGCTTCAACTGTTCACGTCCACGTTGCACACGAGATTTTGCTCCCGAAACTGAAATGCCTAAGCGATGGGCTAATTCCACTTGGCTAATTCCTTCAATGTCAACTAATTGTAGTGCTTCTTGATACTTTGGGTCGAGGTCTTTTTTGAATTCTTTTAACCAAATGCCAACCATTTCATTAAAATTATTTTCCTTAAAAGGTTCATCTTCCTTTTCAATATCCGTCAATTCATTATCTTCCAATTGGCGTTTTTTCGAGCGAAAGTAATTCAAAACGGTATTTCTCGCAATTTGAAAAACCCAACCCGCCACTCGTTCCTCTTCACGAAGTAGATGCAAATTTTGGTGTATTTTAATGAAAACGTCTTGCAAAAGGTCGTCCGTAATATCTGCATTTTGGGTTTGTTTTCGAATATAATCTTTCACAGGATGGCTAAATTTTAGCCAAATTTCATTGAAAGTAATTGTATGTTCGCTGGTTTCAGTCATATCATTGCGTCTTTTTTCAAAGACACCAAAGGTTCAGAAAGGATGCAAATTAGGGAATTATCCGTCGTTTAACGCTGACAGGGTTCAAAACCCTGTCAGCGTTGAGACTGGGAGTAACTAAATTTTAGAACAATTCATCCCTACTTCAAATTTTATCAAATATCCACATTTGAATCAGTTACTTCCAATATAAAACATTGATTCACTGTTCATTTTGCGGTTATTGCTCATAAAGTCTCAAAATAATCAAAAAAATTCCTAATTTGGTACTATCATTTCCAAACTAAATATCGAACCATGAAATTCGTAAAAGCCCTACTATCGCTTGCTGTTACTATTTTTCTTTGCTATGCTCTTAATCGAAATTGGGGTTCAATCCCTGCTTTTGGCTCATTTTTAAGTCCATTTACGGGTTTTTGGGTTAATGGAGAAACGCCACTTTCTCAGACAAATTCTGAAAGCACTTTACAAATTCCAGGTTTATTAGACGAAGTAAGTGTACAATACGACGAACTCGGAATCCCACATATTTTTGCTAATAATGACCACGATTTATATTTAGCCCAAGGTTACGTAACCGCCCAAGACCGACTTTGGCAAATGGAATTTCAAACGCATTACGCAGCAGGACGTTTGACGGAAATTGTAGGTGAAAAAGCCTTGGAATCAGACCGTTATAATCGAAGAATGGGGTCGGTTTATGGAGCAGAAAAATCACTTTTAGGCATGATGGAAGACCCAAAATCTAAGGTTTCTCTGGAAGCCTATTCCGACGGTGTAAATGCTTATATTTCCCAGTTAAAACCACGTGATTTTCCCGTAGAATATAAATTATTGGGTTATGCACCAGAGGCTTGGTCGCCCATTAAAAGTGCTTTATTTTTGAAAAATATGTCCTTCGTTTTAGCTTCTGGAACGGACGATTTACGGATGACCAATATTTTGAGAAAATACGGAAAAGATATTGCTGAAAATCTTTTTCCAAATTATCCATTTGAAGAAAGTCCAATCATTCCAACGGGTACGCCACGTGATTTTACGCCACTTCCATTGCCAAAAGCTCCCGCAGATTTTATGGGAAGAGGAAGCGTAAAAGCACAGGAAGAGAGAGATAAAGGAATTGGTTCAAATAACTGGGCAATTGCAGGTTCAAAATCAGCAACGGGTTTGCCAATTTTAGCGAATGACCCACACTTGACGTTGAGTTTGCCGTCAATTTGGTATCAAGCTCAATTAGTTGGACCTGATGTGAATGTTTACGGAGCAACCATGCCAGGAACACCAAATATAATTAGTGGTTTCAATCGTGATATTGCTTGGGGCGTTACCAATGTTGGAGCTGATGTAGTTGACTGGTACGAAGTGAAATTTAAAGATGCTAAAATGAATGAATATTGGCACGACGGACAATGGAAAAAGATTACGAAGCGTTTTGAAACCTTCAAAGTTAAAGGCGGAAAAGACATTCAAGATACCGTTTTGTTTACGCATCATGGGCCAATTGTGTATTTGGATAATCAAAAACCGTTCAAGGAAAATATCCCAACGGGACACGCTTTACGCTGGATTGCCCATGATAAATCACAAGAATTGACAACATTTTATCAATTAAATCGGGCTAAAAATTATGATGATTATGTGAAAGCGTTGAGTTTTTATGCGGCTCCTGCTCAGAATTTTGTATTTGCGAGTAATCAAAATGATATTGCTATTTGGGTAAACGGGAAATTCCCTTTGAAAGCCCACGAGCAAGGAAAATACACTTTGGACGGAACAGATAAAAATGCAGATTGGCAAGGATTTATTCCTCATGCACACAATCCACATGTAAAAAATCCCGTTCGTGGTTTTGTGAGTTCGGCAAATCAATCTTCTACCGACCCTAATTATCCGTATTATATCAATTGGGAATTTGCTCCTTCTGAACGTGGCAGACGAATTAATCAGCGTTTGACCGTCATGGAAAAGGCAACAGTAGATAGTTTGAGAACCTTGCAAAATGATAATTACAACTTAAAAGCCCAAGGTGTTTTGGATAATTTGATTTCGTTAGTAAAAACGCCAACGGCGAAACAAGTCGAAGCCATTAAAATTTTGAAGACTTGGAATAAGAAAAATGACCCTGCCGAAATTGCCCCAACCATTTTTGAAACATGGTCGAAACTATTGTATGGTGCAATTTGGAAAGACGATTTTGCTTACGATGAAAATATTCCAATGAAATATCCATCATTAGACAGAACGATTGAGTTAATCAGAAAAGACCCGAAATCTAAATGGTTTGATGATGTTACCACAAAAAATAAAGTTGAAACTTTAGACGAATTAGTAAGTGCCACTTTATCAGCTTCAATAGATAGTTTAACCATTTGGAGAAAAGCACCAATGGGAGAAGAATGGGCTTGGGCAAAGCAGAAATCAACCAGTATTCGCCACTTGCTCGACCGTGACGGAGCTTTAAAAGCCCTCAGTAGCGTAGATGTAAATATTGGAGGAGGAGTAGGAATTGTGAACGCAACCACAGAACGCACGGGGCCATCTTGGAGAATGGTGATTCAATTGGGCAAAAATAATGCTGTAAAAGGCTATGGAGTAATTCCAGGTGGACAATCAGGAAATCCAGGAAGTCCACATTATGCCGATATGATTGAAACTTGGCGACAAGGAAAGTTGAATGATTTATTATTTTTACAAGCCAAAACCGATAAATCGGACAGAATTAAAAAGGTGGTGAAATTGACGAAGTAAATAGAACCACGAATAAAATTACATGCCATTGTAAATAAAGGTATAACAATCTGTTAATTTGCAGGAAAATATTTTGTATTTCCATCAAGAAACAGCCTGCTGTCTTTTATTCGCAATGGCATTTTTATATACAATGAAAAAAATACTCTTTTTTATTATAATCATTACCATTTCTCAACAACTCAAAGCCCAATCCAAAAGAGATTATCTCATAACTATCACAACTCCGTGGGGCGAAATGCACGCTATTTTGTACGATAAAACCCCCAAACACAAAGCAAATTTCTTGAAATTAGTTAATGATAAATTCTACAATGATTTACTTTTTCACCGAATCATTGATGGATTTATGATTCAAGGTGGCGACCCTGACTCAAAAAATGCAAAAAAGGGAGGAATGCTTGGAAATGGAGATGTCGGCTATAAAGTTGATGCAGAAATTCTTCCAGATTTATTCCACAAGAAAGGAGCATTAGCCGCTGCCAGAGATAATAATCCTCAAAAATCTTCTTCGGGTTGTCAATATTACATCGTTCAAGGAAAAATTTTGAATAATGAAACCTTGAAAGAGCAAATGGCTCGAAATCCCCAACATATTTTTACAGACAAACAAAAGCAGGTTTATAAAACCATTGGAGGTACGCCTCATCTTGATGGAAATTATACTGTTTTTGGACAAGTTTTAGATAATTTGTGGGTAATTGATTCCGTTGCAAAACAGCCAAGAAACAGGCAAAATCGCCCATTAAAGGATATTGCCATGAAAATAAAGTGCAAAAAAATGCGTAAAAAGAAGATTACAAAATTGTACGGTTGGGAGTTTTGAAGTAACGCAGACTTCAGTCTGTATATTTTTCAATTTCTTACAGACTAAAGTCTGTGTTACTTTAAATATTTGTAAAAAATGAAAATACTCATCACAGGCTCAAACGGATTATTGGGTCAAAAATTAGTCCATTTGCTTGCTCAAAAAGCTGATATTCAGTTAGTTGCTACTTCTCGTGGA
This sequence comes from Arcicella sp. LKC2W, assembly GCF_034931005.1. Taxonomy (NCBI): domain Bacteria; kingdom Pseudomonadati; phylum Bacteroidota; class Cytophagia; order Cytophagales; family Flectobacillaceae; genus Arcicella; species Arcicella sp. LKC2W. The sequence goes on along the minus strand of NZ_JAYGIN010000011.1, from coordinate 132,742 downwards.
GGAAATCGTTTAGCTTTTAAAGATGGCTACGAATATCAAGAAATGGATATTACCAATGCTGAACAAGTAACAGAAGTGATTGCCAAAAATCGTCCAGATACCATTATTCACACCGCCGCCATGACCAATGTTGACCAATGCGAAGGTGAGAAGGATTTGTGTTGGGCAATGAATGTAAAAGCATTGGAATATTTAACGGAAGCCTGTGAAAAGCATAATGTTTTCCTTTGTCATCTTTCCACAGATTTTGTTTTTGATGGAGAAGCAGGCCCATATTCGGAAGACGATAAACCAAGTCCTATAAGTTTTTATGGTTGGAGTAAATATGCAGCTGAAGAAGTAGTAAAACGTTCAAAATGCTCTTGGGCGATTGTTAGAACGGTTTTAGTTTATGGAATTGTAGAAGATATGAGTCGCTCGAATATTATTTTATGGGTCAAAAACTCCTTAGAAGCACAGAAACCAATTAAAGTTGTAACCGACCAACTTCGAACACCAACTTTAGCAGAAGATTTAGCGATGGGTTGTTGGTTAATTGTCAAACAAAAAGCAGATGGCATATTCCATATTTCGGGGAAAGACTTTCTTAGTCCTTACGAAATGGCAATTAAAACGGCTGATTTTTTCCAATTAGATAAATCCTTAATCTCGCAAGTTGATTCCAGTAATTTTACGCAACCCGCCAAACGTCCGCCCCGCACGGGTTTTATTTTAGACAAAGCCATTTCTGTTTTGGGTTATAATCCAGTGAGTTTTGAAGAGGGAATTGCGATTTTAGCGGAGCAGATGAAGTAAGATTTAGAAAGAAAATATAAAAAATAACTACATCATACATGAAAATACAAAACGTACACGATAAATTCTTTAAAGAAACATTTTCGAGAATTGATATTGCTATTAATTTCTTGGAAGAACTTTTAGAGCAAAACCTTGTTCGACAAATGAATCTTTCTACTTTACAAATGGATAACAACTCATTTGTAGATGAAGAATTAGAAGAACATTTTGCCGATATTCTCTATACTTGCGAGTATGGTGAAAAAAGTAAAATTCGTATTGCTTTACTCTATGAACATAAAAGTTACAAAGAAGATTATCCTCATTGGCAGCTAAATCAATATATGCTAAATGTTTGGAAAAGTGGATTGAAGCAAAATAAGGAGAAACCTATTCCTGTAATTCCAATAATATTATATCATGGAAGAGAGAAGTGGAATTATCAATCAATGGCTTCATATTTTAATAATATTGATGAAAATTTGATAAAATATATTCCTGAATTTGAATATCATCTTGTTAATCTAAATGATATTTCAGATAAAAGAATCAGTAATTTTAAAAACAAATTTTTAGCAATTTCAGCACTTTTATTTAAGTATAGTCGTTACAAGAAGTATGTAAAAAAGATAGAAGATAATTTGGTAGAGTTACTAAAACTCGTTGATAATCAAGGGAGTAGTCAGTTTGTTACTTCTGTTGTTTTATATATTCAGAATACAGATGAATTGACAATCACAGAACTTTTTACTATTTTTACAAGGGTTTCATCAAATTTACATCAGACAGTTATGACAACAGCAGAACAATTAATCAGTCGAGGAATTAACCAAGGAATTACTCAAGGAATTACTCAAGGTACAGAGATGAAAGAAATAGATGCGATTAAGCGAGGTTATAATAATGGCATTAATAGTGAATTACTGTCAAATATTTTAAATTTACCTGTTCAAAAAATAGAAGAGATTATCGTAAAAATCAAATCAGGTTTAGTGTAGATATTATTCATTTTAAACAAAGACTTCCAATATTTGGGAGTCTTTGTTATTTGTAAAATTCTTTAATTCTATTCCAAAAACTCCCAAGCACTTACATACCCGCCTTTTTTCTCGGCATATTCAATGAAATTGGCATAAAATGGATGTTGTCCCAAAGTGGCACTATCGCCAATAACGACTAATTTTTTTCTGGCACGAGTCATCGCTACGTTCATTCTGCGAATGTCGGAAAGGAAACCAATTTCGCCTTTGTCGTTGCTTCTCGTCAGGCTGATGTACACAACATCACGCTCTTGTCCTTGAAAACTATCAATGGTATTTACGCTGATATTTTCTTTGTATTTCTGCAAATCTGGACTGTGTTCAAATTGCGTTTTTAGCAGATTGATTTGTTGCTTATAGGGTGAAATTACGGCAATACTTGGGAAATCTTTTTGAACGCTGGCTGGATTCAAAGCCCCGCCAGCGTTATTACTGTCAATCAAATTTTTACTTAACTCATTGATAAACAAACTGATGTGTTTAAATGTAAACGCTGCTTCATCGGGATTGGTACTACTTGTTCCTTCCAATTTTTCTTCAAAACCACAACCTGCCGTGTCAATAAATAGGAGGGGAGTATCATTTGTAAAAAGTAAACTTTTTGCTACTGAATTATGAGCTTTTAGCTTATCATCATAAAAAACTGACGAAGAATATCCCATGATATTTTCATTCATCCGATATTGTTCTTCGAGCAAAGTCACGGCTTCTGGATGCAGTTCAATACATTTTTCCAAAAGCGTTTTACTTAACCCACTTTTTGCGGCTTCATTAGATTTTATCGTGGGTGATAATTGGCAATGGTCGCCTGCTAAAATGACTTTTTGAGCTTTCAAAATCGGAATCCAACAAGCTGGTTCAAGTGCTTGTCCCGCTTCATCAATTACAATGGTTTGATAAGTCAAATTACGCACTGTGTAATGATTTGCTCCAACGAGCGTTGCCGTAACAACTTGTGTTTTAGTCAATAAATCGTCGATAATATATTGTTCGGTATTGTCAACTTCTTTCATAATTCGGTGGGCTTCATCAAACAAAGCTTTGCGTTGGTCTCTTTCAGATTTCCCAAAACTACGTTTGTATTTATGAGCCATATTTTTGAATTCCTGAGCCTGTTTTCTGAGTCTTTTGGTTTCTTTCAGATAATCATGGTCAGCCATTTTTGACTCCAATGTCAATCTTTGTAAACGTTCAGAAACTCGTGCAGGATTTCCAACTCGAAGTACATTTAACCCTTCTTCTGATAGTTTTTCGCTCAATAAATCAACCGCAGTATTACTCGGTGCAACTACTAAAATCTTCTGATTTTCCTGTTTTATCAATGCCTTAATTGCTTGTACCAAAGTGGTGGTTTTTCCAGTTCCGGGAGGGCCGTGAACGATGGCTAATTCATTGGCATAAAGGATTTTATCGACTGCATTTTTCTGCGAAGTATTAAGTTTTTGCAAGGCTTCGGCTGCCATTGTCTGTGTCTCCACAGACAATTTCTGCACAGTCGTCTGTGGGGACACAGACAACGGCAACTGTTTTTCATCGTCGGCAGGATTTTGAACTCTACCTACGTTATCTTGTCTAAACGTTGGACTTTTTGCTCCCGTCAAAATCTGGATTAATGCACTTTTCTCACTCAAATCCGATGCTTTTTTGAGAGCATCGTTCATTTCGTCGTAGCTATTATCATCAAAAAGTAAATCAACGCCCAATTTTCCGTCTCTGCTCCATTCGGGCAGTTCGTCGTCTTTGATGGTAATTTTTAATTTGTTGCCATTTTGATGAGCAATTGTCCCTTCAATTCTATCTTTTTGTGGGTCATGATTGGTAAAGAAAATCGCTGGCATTCCCGTTCTGAATTGGTGCGAAATATCTTGGTGAGTGGTACGTTCCAGCTCAATTGTTAAATAATCTCCTCGACTCATTTCTGAACCTCTAATTGCCACAGGAAACCAACTCAAACCATTGGCACGGCGTTCTGCAACCGATGATGATTCCGTTAATCTCTTATATTGTTCACGGTCTTCATTCCGTTCAATTTTCAGTAAATCAAGTAAATTTTTAAAATAATCCATGATGCAAAGGTACGGAGGGATTAGATAAGTCGAAGTTTTACTTCAACAAAATGAGGATTTTATGGAAGTAAAACTTCGATTTTCATAAAGCAAAAAAGCCATTCCAAATCATTTGGAATGGCTTTTTGATATTAAAATCTAATTATTTTACGGAACTATCTACAATTTGTCGCAGAATAAAATTAGCCCACAGATTGTACTGATTCAACGGATTTACACGGATAAATTTAAAGAAAAATCAGTGTAAATCTGTTTTATCTGTTCTATCCGTGGGCTAATTTTGTCTTGCGACAAATAGTAGATAATTCCGTTATTTTTTAGCTGGAGCTGCTGGAGCAGATTTCTTTGTTTCTGCGTATTCCTTATTTAAGCCATCAACAATCTCATTTGTTCTGTCAGCCGACTCGTCAGCGTATAAAATTCCACCACCCGCAGTTGTGTAACCTAATACAAACTCAAAATTGTTTTCAGCATTGTGTTTTTTGATATATTCACGAATGTTAGCATACAATTCTTGCATTTTTTTAGCTTGTTCAGTTGCTAAAGCTTGCTGACGTTGTTGGCTGTATTGTTGCAATTCAGCACCTTTTTTCTTCAACATCATGTCAGCACCTTGCAATTCTGCTTGAGTCATTGTTTGAGCTCTTTGTTGAATTGCTTGCAATTCTCCTTGAAGTCCTCTCTCACGTTGTCCCAAATCCACTTGTAAACGGTAACCTTTGTTTTCAAATTCTTTTTGAGCGTCTTTGTAAAATTGATAATTAGCTAATAGAGAATCAGTATTTACATAAACAGTTTTCTTGTCTACATTACTTTTAGTGGTTGTACTTGAAGCAGTAGCAGTTCCTTTGTTTTCAGCCTTGTCGCATGACAACATACCGATTGCCAACAAACCGCTGCACACGATTAGGGATAATTTTTTCATTTGTAATTTGTTAAAATATTGATAATATGTTTGTTTCTCGAAAAATGTCAGCAAAGATAATACTTTTTCAAGTAAAAACTTAATCTAACTAAGCTAAGAGCCATTGTTTAATCTTGTGTTTATTTTGTCAAAGCATAATTGCCATAAATCTAACTGAAAATCATTAATTTTGCACCTTATTTATTAATAGGTGTTAGGTGTTAGCGATTAGAGGGTAGTATTATGCTAAATTCTAAATTCTAATCCCTAACACCTAAACAAAAAAAAATGGAATCCAAAAAAATTCAATCTGCTCTCATTTCGGTTTATTACAAAGACGGACTTGCTCCGATTGTCGAACTACTTCACAAGAATGGCGTACAGCTTTATTCAACGGGTGGTACTCAAACTTTCATCGAAGAATTAGGAATTCCCGTAACAGCGGTAGAAGACCTTACAAGTTATCCGTCAATTTTTGGTGGACGTGTAAAAACACTTCACCCAAAAGTATTCGGAGGTATTTTGTACCGTCGTGATAATCAAGGAGATGTAGATACAGCAGCCCAATATGAAATTCCTTCAATTGATTTAGTAATTGTTGATTTATATCCATTTGAAGAAACAGTGGCAAGTGGTGCATCGGAAGACGATATTATTGAAAAAATTGATATTGGTGGTATTTCATTGATTCGTGGGGCTGCCAAAAACTTCAATGACGTTCTTATCGTTTCTTCACGTACTCAATACGCAGAAGTGCTTTCTATTTTAGAACAAAAAAATTGCGGAACTGACCTTTCAGACCGTAAGCGTTTTGCGATGTTGGCATTTGGAACGTCGTCACATTATGACACGGCTATTCATGCGTATTTCAACGGAAACAATACGGATATTTACGATTTCAAATCGTTGCCACAAAATGGACTTCGTTATGGCGAAAATCCACACCAAGCAGCTACTTTTTACGGAAATTTAGATTCTCTTTTTGATAAATTGCACGGAAAAGAATTATCGTACAACAACTTAGTGGACGTAGATGCGTGTATTACATTGTTGGATGAATTTGAAGAAACTTCTTTCGTAATCATCAAACATACTAATGCTTGTGGCGTTGCAACTGCTCCAACAGTACACGAAGCCTACAAAAACGCTTTCGCTTGCGATACTATTTCGGCATTTGGTGGTGTATTGGCAACCAACGGAACAGTTGATAAAGCCTCAGCAGAAGAAATGAATTCATTATTCTTCGAGATTTTAATTGCTCCAGATTTTACCGAAGAAGCTTTAGAAGTATTAAAATCGAAGAAAAATCGTATTTTATTAAAACGCAAGCCTGTTCAAGTTTCTAAAATGATGTTCAAAACTTTGTTGAATGGTGTTTTGGAACAAGATAAAGATTTGTCAACTGAAAAAGTAGCTGATTTCAGAACAGTAACAGAAAAAGCTCCGACAGCATCAGAATTGAAAGCATTAGAATTTGCTTTGAAAATCTGTAAACATACCAAATCAAATACCATTATTTTAGCCAAAGAAGGTCAATTGTTAGCAAGTGGCGTTGGACAAACTTCTCGTGTTGATGCTTTGAAACAAGCTATCGAAAAAGCAGGAGAATTTGGTTTTGATTTAAACGGTGCAGTGATGGCTTCTGATGCGTTTTTCCCATTCCCTGACTGCGTAGAAATTGCACATAAGGCAGGAATTACAGCCGTTACACAACCTGGAGGCTCAATTAAAGATAAAGATTCAGTGGCTTATTGCGATGCCAACGGTGTGGCAATGGTGATGACTGGTATTCGTCACTTTAAACACTAAGAGGTTTATTGATGACAATAAATTACAAAAAAGGCTTCGCATTTTGCGAAGCCTTTTTTGATGTAAATTGATGAAGAGTTATTGGTGTACCTAATCTCAAAGTATCTTTTAGAACAAAAAAAATGCAAATGTTGGCGGACATTTGCATTTGGCAGTCATGGCGGTTTCTGCACTTGAAAATCGCTAAATTTTAGCTGTTGTACTTGAAATGTATAAAAAAGTGGTTAAATACAATACAAATTTCGGAAGATTTATCCACCTGTACATTGATTATTATCAATAAATACTGCAACTTTTATGTAATTGGTTGCACAAGATTGTTAGTAAATGTCACTATTCTAATGCTTACGGATACGACTCAGAGTTTCGGGTGAAATTCCTAAATAATTGGCAATGATATATTGAGGAACTCGCTGAATTAAATCTGGACGATTTTGTACCAAACTTTCATAGCGTTCTTGTGCTGAATGTGCAATTAATGAATAAATTCTCTGTTGCTGCTCAACGTAAGAATATTCAGCTAAAAGCCTCACCATGCGTTCCCACTTATGGGATAATTGATACATAGCTTGCAAATCTTGAAAAGAGAGCATTAATAGTTCTGCGTTCTCTAATGCTTCAACATACTCAATGGAAGGCGTTTGAGAAGTAAAACTTGGTGACGAAGTAATGAAAATGTTTTCACAACACAAAAAACGTGTACTTTCTTTCCCTTCTACTAAATAATAAATTCTAAAAGCTCCTGTCAAAATAAAACCAATTTCATGGGCAGTATCTCCTGGAACACATAGAAACTCACCTTTTTTTATTTTTCTTGGATAAAAAAAGGCTTTCACCTGTTCCAATTCTTCATCAGAGAAATCTACCAAACGACGGAAAAAATCTTTAAGCTGTGACTTCATTTTTAGGATAAAGATTTTTATAAATGATTATTATGGGTATTAATTATACTTTGAAAGTATGAAAGATATTGACATTTGTCAAGATTTTTTTGGAATTTATTTAGTAATAAAATTATTATTAAATAGAAATGCCCTTCTTGACTATGATATTTTGGTTTTGAGAATCATACCGTAAAATGGATTTTGGGTAAAAAATCTTAACTTCGTATAGAAAAACTGCTTATACTTACGTTTAAAGAAGAGAACACCCCATGATTTAGTTTTTATGAGAAAATATTATTATCAATTATTCTTTTTGTTATTCTTTCTCTCCTTAAATTTTCAAGCTTTTGCTGAGAATGTGATGGGTGGAACGCTTGAGTTTACTCATAAAAGTGGAAGTACCTACCATATAAAAACGGTAGTTTATATTGATAAAGGGGCAGGTGCAACTTCTCCAAATCTTTATCAAAACTTTATAAGGGTTGCTATTTATTCAAAAGGAGCAACAGCATTAACAGATGTATTGAAGGAGACAATACAGTTAAATTTAGAATCAAAAACGGATAATTTTCCTTACGATAATGCTGAGTGTGTCGCTTCAATTACCTTATCAACCACCAAGATTGTTTACTCAACGGACATTACAATAGACAAACCTCAGTATAACAATGCGGGAGGATATTATTTAGTCTGGCAAGATGGTAACAGAAATGTAACGACCAATGCCAATGCAACACAAGGCATGACTTTTTATTTGGAATTTCCTGCTTTGAATACGACCGATAATTCATCCCCTGTATTTAAACTAAATAAAGGTTTAGTGGCTTGTAGAGGTAACGCATTTAGTATTGATTTGGGAGCAAGCGATACTGACGGAAATACCTTGACGTATGCTTTAGTAAATCCAATTTCTGCCCCTGGAACATCAACGGTAGTAGGAAAACAAAGAATTCCTGACCCTCGAAGCACATATCAGCCTGTTGTTTGGAATGCTGGGTTCTCGGCAACAAGTCCAATACCAGGTGGAGTGAGTTTGAGTAGTACAGGAGTTTTGTCGGGTACACCCACTGCCACAGGTAAATATTTAGTGGTTATTGAATGTAGGGAATCCAGAGGAGGAGTTCCAATTGGTTTAAATCGCATGGATTTTGAAATTATTGTTGAAAACTGCACCCCAACTGACCCTAAAATTTATTTAGCAGGCACAGGTCCTAACCATCTACCATTTGTTGTGATTTGTGAGGGTTCATACAGAATTTTAGAAACACCCTATAATGCGGCCTTTACTTACGAGTGGAAAAAGAATGGGACGGTTATATCAAGTGCAACAACCAATCAGATAAGAGTTAACTATGCTGATGCAGGAACTTACACAGTTACTCGCAGAAGTACCACTTGTGTAGGTACAGGAACTTCTGCGGATACACAAGTGAATCCACAAGCAGGGGAAAACGTGCAACTTTCCATTCCAGATAGTACCATTTGTAGCGGAAATGTGCCAGTAGTTTTAACAATTACACAAAACTCTTCGGGTTCTGCATTGAGTGGTTTCAGAAGAGAGTGGTTTAATAATGGTGTATTGATGAGTGGCGTTTTTGGTCAATTTACCCAAATTTCTGTTGGGGGGAAATATTCCGTAAAAGTTACACAATTTGCTGCTCCTCAATGTACTTACGAGGCATTTAAAGAAGTGGTGGTTACGCCCTCGCCTTCACCAAGTATTCTGAATACGACTGGAAAAATATCTATTTGTGATGGTGACGTAGTCAAATTACAGGCTGACCCCGTAGAAACGGATGTTAATTATTTTTGGGTAAAAAATAGCTTAGACATAAAGAATGGAGTAGATTTAGACGTGACTACTTCTGGAACTTATGGTTTGAGAGCCGAAAGTACAAAAAATCCAGATTGTTTTGATTTTGCTCCTGTGCAGGCTACTATTACGGTAAACCCAAATCCAACGCCAACCTTTGCTCCTGTTGCAGCGATTTGTAATACTAAATCAAGTAAAATAGATTTGCGGAATTATGTAACGCCAACTTATGTTTCTGCTGAGGGAGTCTTTACGGGAAGAGGTATTAAAAACGGCTATGAGTTTGACCCAACCGCTTCGGGTTATGGGTCATTTCCAATAACATATACCTACACAACCCCAGCAGGATGTACACGAGATGCTTCACAAACAATTGTGGTAGATTTAACACCGTCAATAAAGTTGGGAAATGACATTACTATTTTTAGAGGTGATACCGTAAGGCTTAAAGCCGTTGGAAGTACAGGTCCACAATTTACGTATCAATGGACACCCGCCACTAAGTTGAGTAATCCAAATGTAATTCAGCCTTCGGCGAATCCAGATGAGACAACTCCTTATGTCATAAAAGTATCATCGCCAAGTGGATGTTCTGCTACGGCTGATATTACGATTACGGTTCGTGCAAAGTTGAAAATTCCAACAGCTTTTACGCCTAATAGTGATACTTTTAATGACACTTGGGTAATTATGGAGAATAACCGAGAGTTTAACGATTATCCAGATATTGAAGTGAAAATTTATAATAGATGGGGGAGTGAAATTTTTTACTCAATTGGTTCTGGGTCTTATCAAACACGTCCATTTGATGGTATTCAAGACGGAGCCAGATTACCCGCAGGAGCTTATTTTTACGTAATAAAACCAAGTCCAGACGTACCAACGCTGACTGGATATGTTACCATAGTTAGATGATATTGAGGTTTTAGTGGTTAGGTTTTAGGTTATAGTACCTGACACCTAAAACCTAACCACTAAAACCTCTAAACAAAAAGATATGCAAGGTTTATTAGACCAACAATTTAATGAAGGTGGCGTAGTAATCACCAAAGTAGATGACCTCATCAATTGGGCAAGACTTAGTTCGCTCTGGCCAATGGGTTTTGGTTTGGCGTGTTGTGCCATAGAAATGATGCAAACAATGGCATCTGGTTATGATTTAGACCGTTTTGGGGTATTTCCAAGACCTTCACCTCGACAGTCGGACGTGATGATTGTGGCGGGAACGGTAACTTTCAAAATGGCAGACCGTATTCGTCGTCTTTACGAACAAATGCCAGAGCCACGTTATGTGATTTCGATGGGAAGTTGTTCAAATTGTGGAGGACCTTATTGGGAGCATGGTTATCACGTAGTAAAAGGCGTTGACCGAATCATTCCCGTAGATGTATATGTACCAGGTTGCCCACCACGCCCAGAAGCTCTGATTGGTGGATTTTTGAAATTACAAGAAAAAATAAGAAACGAAAGTTTAGTCGCTCCAAAAGCTTTATTGGAAATGGAAGAGGAAGAAGCAAGAAATCAAAAGCCCGATTTTGCGGTTGTTTAGGGAGTAATAAGTCCCAAGTATTAAGTCCAAAGAAAAATCAATCAAATTCATTTATCTAACATTGATACAAAAATTTACAAATATCATAGCCCAATCTCTTGGAGAAGAGATTATGCTTCAGTCAGACCAACAGTCCATTACCGTTCAAACTGAGCGTATTGCTGAGGTTTGTACACTTTTACATACCCATGAAGAATGTTATTTTGATATGCTTTCCTGCTTGACAGGCTTGGATAATGGTGTGGAAAAAGGCACGATGGAGATTGTCTATAATCTCTACTCAATTCCTTTCGAAAACTCATTAATGCTGAAAGTAGTTTTTCCGAGAAATCAGGAAAATGAACCGTTACCGCAAGTGCCAACGGTGAGTCATATTTGGAAAACTGCCGATTGGCACGAACGAGAAGCCTTTGATTTATTAGGAATTACCTTTACCAATCACCCAGATTTACGTAGAATTTTACTGCCTGAAGATTGGGTCGGATATCCACTACGTAAAGACTATGAAGCTCAAGAATATTATCACGGTATTCAAGTAAAATACTGATTTTCCGTTCTTACTTTTAATTTTGAACGTAAAATAAACTTACGTATTTTTACAAACATACCCAATGTCTCTCAACTAACCAAAAGTCCTTCTGCGGGTGAGAAGGAATGATAACCAATGAAAATTTTAAGAATTATACTCATTATTTTGGCAGTATTAGCCTCTGTTTTTGTTTTTATTAGATTCTATTATACAAAATCTTTCAGCCCATCATCTACCGCAGAATTTGATAATAATGGTTTAAGAATTACGGTAGATTATTGCCAGCCTTCAAAAAAAGGACGTAAAATTTTTGGCGAAGAAGCAGATAAAGCACTTGTTCCTTACGGAAAATGGTGGCGTACAGGAGCAAACGAAGCAACGGTGGTTAAGTTTTCAAAAGATGTACAAATTGCAGGGCAACCACTTAAAGCAGGAACTTATACGCTTTTTACCATTCCACAAAAAGATAATTGGACGATTATTATTAATCAAGAAGTTGGACAATGGGGACTTTCTTATGATGAGAAAAAGAACGTATTGACAGTTCCAGCTCCTGCTATACAAACTGAAAATGCTTTAGAACAATTTAAAATTGATTTTTCGGAGCAAACAGGCGGTGGTGCAGATATGATTTTAGCTTGGGATAATACGCAGGTTACTGTACCAATTAAGTAATGAATGAAGTTAAAGATTTACAAAAGTTAAAGGGTTAAGAAGTTGAGGCAAATGTTTCAACTTCTTAACCTTTTATTTTTACCATTATCTGGCTTACATTATATTTGAAACTCAAGGTTTTCAACTTTTAAAAGGTGAAAAATCTGAACTATAAATCACTTATTACCATTGTACAATTCACCAATAACTAATTTCCAATAAACCAATTACCCTTTATTAAAAGCCTCCTCTATCGTAGAAAGTACGTCTTCTTGATAATTTAAGTTCTTGTAATAAAGCAGATTTTACTCTGATTTCAAATGAATAACTACTGGCACGTCCGTAATATGGGCTGGCGGCAGGTGTCCAGTTGAAGGCGGCTTCCCAACAGTGTAAATCTCGGTGAACTTGAATATTGGTCAGTGAAATTCCTTTATTCACAAAGTCATAACCCGACTGTACTTTTAAGTCCCATTTTTCAGTCAATTTCAAGCTTCCGTTAAAGGTTGCAGCACTCACAATTACGGCAGGAGCAAAGCCTAATTTACTGTAATTGTATTGATAACTAAACTGGAAAGTCCACGGCACAGACCAATCTACGTAGTCGTTGATATTTCTGTTAACCTGATTAACTTGGTCTTCAGGAATATCTGAGTTATTGCTCTTTTTAGGTTGTTGAGCTTTTCCAGGCTGAAAACTCTTACCAATTGAAAAGCCTAAGTTTGCTAAACTCGGAGCAGTATATTCGTCTAAACGAGTTCCAACTAACGAAGAACCATCTTGTTCATATTTATAAGGGTCAAATGTACCGTTTAAATTAATATCAAATTTCTTTACTCTTGATGTTGCCGAAAATGAAATGGGGGCTAATTTGAATTGCTCAACAAAAAAGTTGTAGCTCGTTGATAAAGCAAAATTGTCAATCAGCGTAACTTTTTCAAATTCCTTTTGAGCAGTATCAGATTTCGCTCTCACTTTCGCTTCTAAGGTGTTAGACAGACTGAAATTTATACCTCCCGACTGTACACCATAATTGGTTTGGCGTGGGTCAAAAGACGATATTCTACGGAAAGAACCTGTTACTTGTTGCCCATTGATTGTTCTGACATCCGTTCCTTTGGTACTGACTTGAACTTCCTGATAAAAACCAAATGAAGGGTCGGTAAAATCAGGCGTATAATTCATACTGATTGAAGGAGTCATAATGTGTCTAATTCCCTTCAATCGTCCTTTATTAAAATTCAACGTTCCGTACAAGCGGGTATTCATGCTCATTGAAAACGAATACTGATAATCGGCACTTGGACTACTCACGGTATCAATATCAACAACACCATTTTGAGCTAAAGTATCGCTGGCATAAGGTCGAAATGTAACCGTTTGATTTTTGCTATTTACATAACTTTCACCAGGTTTAAGGAATTTATAATTGTATTTACGTTTATAAACATTTCCCGAAAGACTCATGCCTGGAGTCAAGTTGATGTATTTTCCTATTTTAATATTGGGCAAAGCCAAAGGAATTGAATAGGTCATTTTAAAGTTGGCATTTTCTTTAATTGTTCGCCAATTCTCACCACTAAGTTCAAATGGAATAACGCCATCACGAGCTAAGTTTGCCGTTTGACTTGCCGCATCACGTGGGTCAACGATTAATGGTTTATTTGGGTCTGTGTCGGTAGTATCTTTTTGGCGGTTTACATTGTACGGTAAACTATTATAAGCACGGTTATTCAATGCCACTTGATTGGTTATACCGATTGAACCGTTGAAATCTAACCCAAAACGGAAACCATCCCAGAATTTTTCAGTAACGGCATTTTTCTTTTTGAAAGGTTGAAATTGATTTAAACCAAATGAAAAGTTATTATTGACATTAACCGCTTTAGTTATCGTGTTTTGGTCGGCTTGTAAACTAACACTGGTACGGATATTTTGTCCGAAATTTTTAGAATATTGAATAGAAGAGTTTAAAGCCGTTGAGATATAATTGGACGACGTTAAACTGTTAAACTGAGCATTTGAGTTACTTTGGGCATTTACCGATGCCGAAAAACTCGAATTTCCTCTACTTTGTGGCGAGTGCGACCATTGAATGCCAAAGTCATTTCTGTACTCACGTCCGATTTCTAAACCGTTATTACTTTCACGGAAAGTTAAATTAAATGAACCTCCATAACGATAACGTTTTACATATTGAGAATTTGCGGTAATCCCGAAGCTACCTTTTGAGTAAATTTCACCCGTTAAACGTAAACCAATATTTTCGTTAATGGCAAAATAATAACCTCCTTCACGAAGGAAAAAACCACGTCCAAGCGGTTCTTCACCGTAATTTGGCATAATAATACCAGAAGTTCCGTTTTCTTGCGGTGGTTTATAAGGGAAAAATCCAAACGGCAGACCAATTGGTAAAGGCAATTCGTTCAACTCAAAATGGAAAGGACCCGAAACAATCTCTTTTTTACCCACCATTTTGATTTTAGAAGCTCTAATGTTATAGTGAGGATGAGCCAAATTACAAGTGGTATAAACGGCATTACGGATATACAAATTATCCTCATTATCTTTCTTTACGCTTACGCCTTGTACATAAGCATCGCCTTGTTTGGTGATAAGTCCTTTGATAATAGCTTTCCGAGATTTAAAATTGTACTTAATCTCATCGGCATCGTAAGGTTCGCCTCCTTGTTTAAAAACGGGTTTTCCTTTAATCTTGTTGGTCAAAGAATCTTTCGTTCCAGTGGCAAAAACCTCGTTTTTATCCCAATTTAGTTTAATGAAATCAGCTTCCAAAACAACATCTCCATACGTAACGGTGGCATCTCCATACAACAAAACTATTTGGTTTTGAGTATCCATAATGGTAGAATCTTTAGCAGAATATACCACCGTAGTTTGCAAATCGTTGTTCTTTTTCAGAGAGTCAGGAACGGCTTTTGTGATACTATCAGCCCTGATAGTATCTCGTTTTGGGATAGCTGTCGTAATTTTTTTTGAATTTCTATTAAACGTACCGCTTGCAACACGCTGTGCTGAGGTGTAATTATTACTTAAAAGCCCTAAAAGTAAGCTAATTACGATACTCAATATGTGAAGTTCTTTTTTCAGAAGTCTTTAAATTTTATCTTTGTGGGGAAATGCCTTAGACTATATACTTTAAGTCATACGCACGCTTTAAAAAGCTTATAGCTATTTTAATAACTACAAAATTAAGTCATTACTTATTCAAGATAACGTACCCACTCAAAAATAATGTTAAACTTTGTTAAAGGTCTTTTATTAATTGCTACATTTTGTGGATTTGCAAGCTTTACAAATCTTCAAGACTCAAGCAAAAGTCTGGATATTGATGCACCGCTGACATCAGTAAGAACTCGACTTAAAACGATTGTCCTCGATGCTGGACATGGTGGAAAAGACCCTGGTTGTCATGGCTCAAAGAACAATGAATCAAAGGTTGCTTTGAAAATTGTTTTAGAATTAGGGGCAAAAATAAAAGAAGAATATCCCGATATGCGAGTGCTATATACCCGAATGAAGGATGTTTTCGTTAATTTGCATGAACGTTCGGCAATTGCCAATCGTAATAAAGCTGATTTGTTTATTTCCATTCATTGTAATTCTCATCCATCTTCTAAATTTGCAGGAACGGAAACTTACACAATGGGGTTACATAAAACGAGTGAGAATTTGGACGTTGCCAAGCGGGAAAACTCTGTAATTTTGCAAGAAACCGATTATAAGAAAACCTATAATGGCTTCAATCCCAACTCACCTTTGGCACATATTATGATGGCTAACTATCAGAATACTTTTATGATGAATAGCATTAAATTAGCCCAAAAAGTAGAGCGTCAATTCAAAAAACAAACTAATCGTACCAGTTTTGGTGTTAAACAAGCAGGCTTCTTAGTTCTTTGGGAAACCGCCATGCCAAGTGTATTAATAGAAGCAGGTTTTTTGACCAATGACAAAGAAGAAAAATATTTAGCCTCAAAAGAAGGACAAGAGGAAGTAGCACAGGCTGTTTTTAAAGCCTTTAAATTGTATAAAGAAGAAATTGAAAACTAATACAGTTATCAGTGAACAGTTACCAGTAATCAAATTTTAAGTTTCATTAAACTGTAAATTCAGATAGCTGACAACTGTTTACTGTTAACTGCTCACTGAAAATATGACTATCTCTAAAGAAACTAAAGTGGGTGTTTTAGCCCTCAGTACATTTGTAATTTTATACTTAGGATTCAATTTTTTGAAAGGAAAAGACTTCTTTTCCCCTGAAAATAAATACATCGTTGTTTATGATAATGTTGAAGGATTAACTGCCGCTAATCAAGTATCTTTAAGTGGAATGAAAGTGGGACAAGTAAAAACCGTAGAACTAATTGAAGGAAATAAAGTACGAGTTACCCTTTCTATTCGTAAAGATTTACCACTGCCAGAAGGCACACAAGCAATTCTTTCATCAGACGGTTTATTGGGTGGAAAATTGGTAAGATTACAAATGGGTAAAGGTAGCAAACTGGTTGAAAATGGCGGAAAACTATTACCGAAAAGCGAAACAGGAATTACCGATTTATTGAAAGAACAAGCACTTCCGCTGATTCATAACTTAGATTCATTGACCCTTTCATTGAGAATTGTCTCAAAAAGTTTTGAAGCTACGGGTACTTCAGTGAATAATTTAGTCAGAAATTCAGATAGAACAGTTACTGGTTTAGGAGCATCATTAAACACAACTATTGCCGAAAATAGAAATAATTTAGCAGGAATTACCGCTAATATGAAGGCACTTTCGGGTAATTTGATTGAAACAGAAAAAAGCCTAAAACCGCTTATCGGTAAATTTAGCTCAATTGCTGATTCATTGAATGCTTTGAAAGTTAGTAAGGCATTGGCAACCACTCAACAATCGTTAGAGGGTTTACAGAGAATTATGGCAGGAATTGAGTCGGGACAAGGTTCTGTGGGTAAATTATTGAAAGACGATTCGCTTTATTCAAATATCAATCGTTCTTTGGCGGATTTAGATAAACTCTTGATTGACTTTCGCTTAGCTCCAAAACGCTACGTAAATTTGTCAATTTTTGGCAAAAAAACAACGCCACCGCCTGCGGTTAAGTAGAGTTAAGGAGGAATGGGGAAATGAGAAATGAGGAATGGGAAATGAGGAAGGGGAAATGAGGAATGGGGAAATGAGGAATGGGAAATGAGGAATGGGAAATGAGGAAGGGGGAAATGAGGGAAGGGTTAAGGAAGAATAGGAAGTAGAATGGAGGCAATAGAAATGGAGATTGGGAATTTTATCCCTACGCCATTTCTCTTACCTCCATTTTTTTTACCGATTCTCCAACTCTCTCTTAACCCATTTTCCCCATTACTTATTTCTTCTTAACTCATTACTTCCTAAATCTCAATCGGAACGGGTGTTTGGCTTTTTATTTCGTTGACTACAAAGCGACTTTGAGCATTGCCAATATTAGAAATTGTGGCTAATTTTTGGAGGATAAAATGCCGATATTCATCCATATCTTTTACCAAAACTTTCAGTAAAAAATCTGAACCTCCCGAAATACAGTAACATTCCACCACTTCGGGCAGTAGTAAAACATCACGCTCAAATTGCTCCAAAAATATCGCAGCGTGTTCTTTAAGCGTTACATCAACCAAAACCACTAAACTTTTCCCAAGCTTCGACTTGTTCAGAATGGCAGTGTATTTCTCAATGACTTTATCTTTTTCCAGTCGCTTGATACGCTCGTGAATAGGCGTAGGGGTCATATTGAGCCTCGACGCAATTTCTTTATTGGTCATCAAAGCATCTTCTTGAAGAAACTTCAAAATCTGTAAATCTATATTATCTAAATTTGACATGAGGAGGGGGTAATTGTGATTTAGTGAATGGTGATTTAGTGAGTGATAGCACGCAGATGACACAGATATACTAACGCAGATTTTACGGATTTTTTTAATAAATCTGCGATTATCTGCGATTGGAAATCTGCGTCATCTGCGTGCTATCACTCACTTCCAATCTTTAAACGGAAATTTGGAAAGGCTGGCGTTAAAATATTTGTCTTCGTGAGTAACTTCTTGGTCAATCCATTCGGGGATTTGATAAGCCTCGTTAATGTCTAAAAGTTCGATTTCGGCTACAATTAGCCCTTCGTTTGCTCCGTGAAAAACATCAATTTCCCATGCTTTTCCTTCAAAATCAATCTTATAACGAGTTTTTTCGATGTTATTTTCCGTAAAACCATCTAATAATTCAATCGCCTCAGCCTTCGGAATTTGATATTCATATTCGGGTTTTATGGCAGGATTATCCGTTTTTCCTTTAATGGTGATATACCCATGATTTTCAGTTGCTCGCACCCGAACCGTTTTTTTGACATCACTCGTGATATATCCTTGACGGTAATATTCGCCTTTGGGTTTGGCAAGGGCATTCCAAAGGTCGTGTTTTACTAAATATTTCTTTTCGATTTCTAATGGCATAATTGTATTGGCTTGACGAATTCTCAATTTACATAAAAATAAAAAAATGTCCCTGAATTCAACTATTGAATCAAGGACATTTTACATGGTAAATTAAGTTCTTTCGATAATCTATTTTCTAAACAAATTTCTGACTAAAAAACCACTCATTGCTCCCCAACCACCTACAAGTCCACCAATGAAAACCGTTGTAGTAATCAAAATTCCAACGTTGCCACCAACGGGTAAAATTTGGGCAATTTTATTAGAGAGAATTCCTTGCGTAGTAAAATGATGATACCAAGTTGCTAATAACCAAAGCGTTGAAATAGCTGCCGTACCTTTTGCAAATGCTTCTCCACTTGATTTAGCGAACATTGCCCCACCAATAAATGCCGCAATTGCCACTGTCCACCAGTCTCCAAAGTAGCCTAAAATAAAGGCTAAAGAAATAATTGTAACTGTCAGCGGACTTACAAAAAGCTCCTTAATTTTAGTAATTACAGACGATGCACCTGCTTGGGCATCATTTGGATTGGGAAGATTAGCTTGTCTTGGGATATTTAGTGCCATGATGAATTTTATAATTATTTCGATAAATATAGTGATTATTTGATTACTTACAATCTACCGAAATTAAATGTTTCTCTATCTTGGTTTCACCATTACAAGTTTTTTTCTGAACCATAGAAATAGGCTCAGGCATTGTTCCTTCATACTCATATTCGTACTCAACCTTTATAAGTGATTCGCAAAATTTTTGGTCGCTGAGATAAAATGATTTTACTGGTTTAGGCGTGGCTGTTAGTAATGATTCGAAAGCTCCCATTCCTACATAAAATCCTAATGATAAATCTTTGATTCCTTGTGTATTATTATCCCAATTACTTTTTTTATAGTCATTCATATAAGTAACTGAATCTACTACAATTTCTTTTTTATTGGTCAAGTTTTCCGAAACTTCTATTCTTGTGATATTGTCACCCGAATATGTGTATTTAGTAGTTATATCCAATTTCATCCCACCCATATTAATTTTAGAAATAATCTTATTGAGATTTTTTCCCAAATATTGGTAAGTATTCACTATTGGTGTACCACCGGCATTCAAATCAGCTTTAACCAATTTTTTATTGATGTCAAACGTGAATTTAGTAGTTCCTTCAGGCATAGAAATTCCAGTACATTGTTTTTGAGAATTGTAAGTGAATTTTATCACATTGGGTGTTTTTCCACAAGAATCAAATAAAATTTCTGTTGTATTCTTATTGACATCAACTTTATAAATTGTCTTTTCACAACCTTTCGAGTCAGTGATTGTACATTGTCCGTAAGAAGCGAGGTTTGAACTAAGTGATACAAATAGTAAGAAGAGTAGAGTTGATAAGTACGTTTTTTGCATTGTTTTATTTAGATTTATTTTTGTGAAATTATTTGTAGCAATATTCATAATATTATTATGAATTTATTTCCCCACCATTTCGCTTGGTCTTGCTCTTAAAGCACTCCAAGTTTCATCAATAGCAATTTGAGTTACCGTGTCCAAACCAATTAAAGCTAAGGCAGACCAGACAGTTTCACGTTTAATGTTACTTTTGATTTTGCCTGTTCCTTTAGGATAACAAGCCCAAAATAAGCCATCATATTTTCTGAAATGGCCAACCGATTTTACAAGATTTTCTAATTCATCTTGTTGATAACCAAATATTTGTATAAAATCATATTCCGTATTTTCTTTTGGCGATGAATCAAACGAAATGCCTTCTAAAAGGTCAATATAATTTTGTGGAGCATTCAGAATTAATGCGGTTTTATTGGCATCGAATCGAAGTTTTTTGAAAACTGCTTCTTTGTCCATTTTATAGATTGGCTTTAATCTCTGCTAACATTTTGTCTCCGCCCAAACTTAAAATTTTCTCAGCCAATGCTTCGCCCAATTCAAGTGGATTATTACCAGAAACAGTTTCTTTCAAAATTTCAGAACCATCCAAACTAACAATGCCACCTGTTACAGTTAACAGTGAACAGTTATCAGTAATCAGATTTGAGCTATTTTTAGCAGTAACTTCACTGTTTACTGCTAACTGCTCACTGTTTACTGTTAATTGTTTACTGTTTACTGCTAACTGCTCACTGTTTACTGCTAACTGTTTACTGTTTACTGCTAACTGCTCACTGTTTACTGCTAACTGTTTACTGCTAACTGCTAATCCAAAAACAGGAATGCTACAACCACCTTGCAGACGCTTCAAAAAGGCACGCTCAGCCAATAATTGTTGCTCCGTTTCGAGATGATTACAAAGTTCTCTGATTTTAGCTTTTTTCTCAGGGTCTAAAGAAACTGCACATTCCAAAGCCACCGAACCTTGTCCAACCGCAGGGGTAAATTTTTCGGTAGGAATCAACTCCGCAACGTGTTCCATATAGCCCATACGATGCACGCCCGCATACGCAAGCAAAAGGGCATCGCACACGCCACTTTCAAGTTTGCCCATACGAGTTTGGAGATTTCCACGCATATCAACGGTTTTGATGTGCGGGTAAAAATGCTTCAACATCGCTACTCGACGAGTTGAGGAAGTTCCCACCACGAAAGGTTTACCACTTTCTAAGGATAAACTTTTATCGAAACTCACCAAAACGTCATTAACTTTTTCACGTTCTGTAAAAGCGATAAGTTCTAAATCATCGGCTAATTCAGATTGTAAATCTTTGGCTGAATGTTGAGCAATATCAATCGCTCCCGAACGCAATTGTTCTTCTAATTCTTCCGTAAAAACGCCTTTTGAGCCGATTTTTGAAAGAGAACGGTCAAGAATTTGGTCACCTTTGGTATTAATAATGACGATTTCGACTTCTAAGCCACCTTTTTCTAAGGTTTCTTTGATAAAATATGCTTGCCAAAGGGCTAATTTCGAGCCTCTTGTTCCTAATTTAATTACACTCATTTCTTGAATAATCGTGCAATGTTGAGCGACAAATCCAGATGTAAAATCTTAGCTCTTCCGTTGCGTTCTAAATAATAATATGTTTGACTTAATTCGTTGACAATCTGTTCGATAGCGTTAATTTTGACGGCTTTTGAAAAGTTTTGTACGAAAGTTAATTCTTCGCCTTCAAGCCTCACTAATGCTTCTGCTCCGTTTTTCCAAAGTAATAAATCTCTGAAAATATTAAGAGCGTATTCCATCATTCCTTTTTGGTATTCTTTCGGAAAAGCATCAAATTCATCGGCTAATTTTACCAAAGTTGCTAAGTCTGGTTTGTAAGTCATTCGCATCCAATTGGCAAACCATTGGTGTTTTCCTTCGCCTTCATAATTAATTAATGTTACGGCTTTGGATAAATTTCCTTCGGAAAGATAAGCGATTTGTTTGGCTCTTTCGGTATCAATCCCTTCTTTTTCAGCGAGATATTTAACCGTGTCTTCATCGGTAAATGATGGAATGACAATTCTTTGTGTTCTTGACAAAATGGTCGCTAATAAACGATTGGTGTCATTACATACGAGAATAAACAGCGTTTTGGCTGGCGGTTCTTCCAAAATTTTCAGCAATGAATTTGCCGACTCAATATTCATTAATTCTGGTTGCCAAATAATTAGGATTTTATATTCCGCTTCAAAAGCTTTCAGCGAGATTTTTTCAATGATATTATGACCCTCTTTTATCGGAATAATTCCCTGTTTGTTACCCGTTACGCCCGTAAATTCCAACCAATCGGTCAAACTTCGGTACGGACTTTCAATCAAAAATTTTCGCCAAGTGGGTAATAATTCTAAAATGGTTTCTTTGGCACTGGGTGTTGGAAAAATATGGTGAATATCGGGGTGAACCATTTTTGCCATCTTCACGCATGAGGCACAACGCCCGCAAGCATCTGCTTCCTCCCTATCCTCACAGTTGATATAAGTTGAGTATGCCCACGCCAAAGCCAAATTGGCACTTCCCACCCCGCCATGAAACAACTGAGCATGAGCCACGTGATTTGCTTCAACAGAATGGATTAAGGTATTTTTAAGAGCCGCTAAGCCAGGAATATCTTTAAATAGCATTATTTATACGTCGTTATCGGAAATTAGTTATTGGTTGATTGGTCTGCATGAGCTAAACTTTTCCAATAAGTAAGTCCAAAATAAATAAGCGAAACTTGCTTATTTATTTTGGACTGTAATTTACTAAGCGAAAAGCGATTTGCGAAAGAAAGGAAGATAAAGAATTGCAATACAAACTAATTACCGAAAGGTCGAAAATAGCATTTTAATATCTTTCCAAGACTTAATCAACTAATAACCAATTTCCAATAACCGTCTATTGACTTATCTTGTTTGTTCAAAAACGGCTTTCATGATATTTTCTTCAACTTCATCAAAAACCTTTCCACGACGTTCTAAAACGGCTCTGGCTACTTGATTGGCTTTCCGAAGATGGTACGTTTTAAATTCCTCTGTACCTGCACTCCACGAAAATGATGGAATGTGGCGTGGTTGATAACCACCACCAAAAATATTACAATTTACGCCCACAACTGTTCCAGTATTAAACATGGTATTGATGCCACATTTTGAGTGGTCGCCCATGATAAGTCCTGCAAACTGGATACCAGTATTTTCAAATTTATTACTTACATAACTCCATAATTCCACTTTTGAATAATCATTTTTTAAGTTAGAATTATTGGTATCCGCACCCCAATTACACCATTCTCCAATAACAGCATTGCCCATAAAACCGTCGTGTCCTTTATTCGCATTGCCAAACATGACTGCATTACTAATTTCTCCGCCAACTTTACAAAAAGGACCAATCGTTGTGTTTGGTCGCATTTTTCCGCCCATATTTATCACCGAATGCTCACCAATGGCAAAAGGTCCTTGAATCATTGCTCCCGCTTGAATTTTTACGTCTTTGCCTATATAAATACAGCCATTGGTAGCGTCCAAAACTGCAGCTTTGATGTCAGCACCTTCTTCGATAAAAATCTGAGATTCGTTGTAATAAGCCGTAAAACGGTCGGTGATGGGTTGGGATTTTCTACCTTTGGTAATTCGGGCAAAATCGGTTTTAATTTCCTCTCCGTTGTAGCTAAAAATATCAGTTAATTGATTCAAGATGACAATGTTTCCATCAAAAGATACTTCCTGTTCAAAAGCTGCTGGATTTAATTGATTACTTCGATAAGCAATAATTGTTTCGTCATTTTTAAGGACAGTATTCTCCGACAAATTTGAGATAGCTTCCACAAGTTCAGTATTTGGACAAACCGCTCCGTTGATGAAAATATTATCATCAGAAATACTGATTGGGTATTTTATCTGTAAATAATCTTGCGTGGCAAAAGAAACGGAAGTTTTTAAAAAATCTTCCCATTTTTCAGTAATCGTCTGAATCCCAATACGGATTTCACTAACAGGACGAGTGAAAGTTAAGGGCAATAAAGCAGGACGAATCGCTGAGTCGTCGAAAAGGATATAATTCATTTTTTTAATCGGTAATATATTTCTACAAAATTACAACAAGAAAGCCTTTTAGGGTTATCTAAAAGGCCATAATTATTCTAATGTTGATGTTTCTTGAAAGGATTTAGTTGTAGTGGGACGTTACGACTAAACTAAGGAACCTTCAAAATAAGTCCTATTAAATAATTTAAGATAGTTTTGAAAAATCAATCTCGGGAGATTTTCCATTGACTGGTCGGGTAAATTGTGAGTTCAGCCTTGTGTTACTATTAAAAAAACCACAATTTCGTAAGTAAAATTTGCCTTCTTTTTCACCGCCGCCATAATCTAAGCGATATTTTTCTTGGGCAGTATTATCACCTGTCAAAATAATTTGATTTATTTCTGTCCAACCATTTTTTGTGTTGAAGACCCATTGATTATTGTAGAATGCCATTCGTTCTTTATTGCCCGTTTCGGGCATAAAATTTTCAAGAAACGAATGTAAACATTTTAAGTACGTAGTTGTTTCTGGGCGACTAAAACTTGCAATTATTCGCCATTGGTTTTCCTCGGGAGCAAAAAAATAGGCGGTGTAGATTGTACAATTATCATTCGTTGGTTTACCTTGCAATAAGAACTTATAGGTATTGCCTGCCTTCCAGTTATATTTCAAATAACTTTGTCCACCTGAACCTTCATTTCCAAATTCTCCTGTGAAAACATCCATACCTTTTTTTAGCAACAATATTTTTTGCTCTTGTGGAATGGTTGTAGGGTCATCTGTTTTGAATGGGCTCCAAATAGAAAATAATATTCGTCTCTCTTGGTCAGAATTCACCTGCATCCCAAAATATCCCTCCTCAAAACCATTTGCCATAAAATACGAACCAATAATGTCATTTTCCTCTGGAACGGTGACCTCATTATAAAACCATTCAATATTTTCGATTGCATCAATAGAATAGTTCAAATGTACTGAAGGACCTCTGCGTCCCCAATGAAAAAAATCATCTTTGTTACTTTTTACAAAAGAAAGTTCATTGTTAACGGTATTTCCACTAACTGTCAAACTTGTAAGTGTTCCAAAGGTTGCCCCAGTTTTTGAAACCCCCTTAATCACAACTGTAACATAACCTTTTTGAATATTATCCCATTGTCCCACAAAATACTCTTTTTCAGTATTTCCTTCGGTTGAAAATTCAATGGTTTTTCCCGCAATATTCACTGAGATTTTACTTTCATTTCCTTCGGGTTTCAGCAATATTGATATATTTAGCTTTCCTGATTGAGCAATTTTGAAATAGATTTTGCAATCGATTTGTGAATTATTCCAGTCAGTGAGTCCGTTTTCAGTAATTTTTCCGCCATTACTTGTCCACGCATTGCCACCAATTGGAATAATCTGTTTATTTTGATTGTGTTGTAGCATATTATATTTTGTTGTCGGATTGAATGAATTTAGGTTTATATCGTGTGAAAATTATTAATAAAACAGAGTTCATTTCATAAGGAGTTTAATTAACGATGTCTAAGGTTTTATAAATTAAGAAATCTATTTGATATTCCTTTGTAAATACATAACCGAAGAAACTATTTCGTAGCGAAATCTACGAATCAGACTAAGCACACAAAAATAA
This sequence comes from Arcicella sp. LKC2W, assembly GCF_034931005.1. NCBI lineage: Bacteria > Pseudomonadati > Bacteroidota > Cytophagia > Cytophagales > Flectobacillaceae > Arcicella > Arcicella sp. LKC2W. The sequence continues at coordinate 107,160 of NZ_JAYGIN010000011.1, read as the reverse complement.
AAGTACAACAAAAAAAGCCTTTCAGATTTCTCTGGAAGGCTTTTTTGTTGTATAACTACATTCAAGTTTACGAAGAAACTATTCAGCAGCAACTTCTTTCTTACCGCCGAAACGCTTGTAGAATTTATCAACACGACCCGCAGTATCAAGTAATACGTTTTTACCTGTATAAAAAGGGTGTGATTGAGAAGAAACTTCAATTTTGAAAACTGGATAAGTTTCGCCTTCAAATTCAGTTGTTTCAGTTGTATTAACACAAGATTGTGTTAAAAACTTGTAATCAGCAGACAAATCGTGGAATACCACTGGTCTGTAATTTGGGTGAATTTCTGGTTTCATTATTTTTTTGATAGTATTAGACGATTCCCCGCCGTCTCTGTTAAATTAAAAATTAGGGAAAAAAGTTGCTTTTCAGTTCTTTGTTTTCACTAACCATTTGCAGTTATAAAATTGGGACTGAGCTATAACTAATATTGAAAAATTTCTTTATCTATAAAACTTTATAACCTTTATAACTGTTCCTCGAAAAGGACTGCAAAATTACAAATTTATTATCGGGATTAAAAATTATTTTTATGTTAAAAGTTCCCGAAATTGTAAGAAAAGTTATCCACAAAATTTTTCAAAAAATATTCTTTATAATTATTCTAAGTTAGATGTCCCATATCAGTCTGATTATCCAAAACTTGTGTTGTACATTACGAATAGAATAAATATTCGAAGTTTTTTTGACCTATTTTTTTTCGTTGTATATAGATTAAGAAATTGTTATCTTTGAACTGCATATCAACTGAACCACCAAAAGTAGTCATCTAAATCTTTCCATTAATAATTAAACGGATTCGTTCACCGCTGCGAATTTTTAGGAAAGGTTTTTTCAAATTAAATAAAATCAAAAAAATATTTAAAAACAGTAGGTTTATTTATAATAACCACTTAATTACTAAGTTATTAAGACCGCCCTTTGTTTTTGTTTCACCCCCCCAAAACCCGAGTATTATGTACGTTATCAAAAGAGATGGCAGACGTGAGTCTGTAAAGTTTGACAAGATTACCGCCAGAATCGAAAAACTTTGCTATAGTCTCGACCCTTACTTTGTTCAGCCCTTAGATGTGGCAAAAAAAGTTATTACAGGACTTTATGATGGAGTAACAACGAGTGAATTAGACAATTTAGCAGCAGAAACGGCTGCTTCGATGACTACCAAGCACCCAGATTATGCTGTGCTTGCGGCAAGGATTGCAATTTCAAATTTGCATAAGGAAACGCAGAAATCTTTCTCTGCGACGATGAAACGCTTGTACAATTATCTTGACCCAAAAACAGGAGAAAATGCGGCTTTGTTATCTAAGGAAGTATATGAGGTGATAAAAAAACACGCTGCCGAATTAGATGCTGCTATCATTTATGACCGTGACTTTGGGTACGATTATTTTGGTTTCAAGACTTTGGAGAAATCTTATTTGTTGAAATTGGAGGGTAAAATTGTTGAACGTCCTCAGCACATGTTGATGCGTGTAGCAGTGGGTATTCATGGGGCGGAAATTGAATCGGTAATCGAAACTTACAATCTTCTTTCTGAACGTTGGTTTACACACGCTACGCCTACATTATTTAATGCAGGTACACCAAAACCACAAATGTCTTCTTGTTTCTTATTAACAATGCAGGATGACTCAATCGAAGGAATTTACGATACTTTGAAACAATGTGCTAAGATTTCACAGTCGGCGGGTGGAATTGGTTTGTCAATCCACAATGTTCGTGCAACGGGGTCTTACATCAAAGGAACAAACGGAACATCAAATGGTATTGTACCGATGCTTCGTGTATTTAATGATACTGCTCGTTATGTTGACCAAGGAGGCGGAAAACGCAAAGGTTCATTTGCCGTTTATCTTGAGCCTTGGCACGCAGATATTTTTGAATTCTTATCTCTAAAGAAAAATCATGGTAAAGAAGAAATGCGTGCAAGAGATTTGTTCTACGCACTTTGGATTCCTGATTTGTTCATGCAAAGAGTAAAGGATAACGATACATGGTCATTATTCTGTCCACACGAATGCCCAGGAATGGCGGATACGTATGGCGAAGAATTTGAGAAATTGTACACAAGCTACGAATTAGCAGGAAAAGCTCGTAAGGTTGTTAAAGCTCAAGATTTATGGTTTGAAGTTTTAGAGTCTCAAACTGAAACGGGTACGCCTTATATGTTGTTCAAGGACAATGCCAATAAAAAGTCTAACCAAAAGAATTTAGGTACTATTAAGTCGTCTAACTTGTGTACTGAAATTATCCAATATACTTCAAAAGACGAAGTAGCGGTTTGTAACTTGGCTTCTTTGGCATTGCCTAAATTTATCAAGACAAACGAAAAAGGTTTCCAAGTTTTTGACCATGAAGGGCTTTATAATGTTACGAAAGTAGCGACGAAGAACTTAAATAAAATCATCGACCGCAATTATTACCCAGTTGACGAAGCTCGTACTTCTAATATGCGTCACCGTCCAATCGGTTTGGGGGTGCAAGGATTAGCAGATGCGTTCATTATGTTGAGAATGCCGTTTGAATCGGACGAAGCAAAACAGTTGAATAAAGACATTTTTGAAACTATCTATTATGCTTCAATGGAAGCATCCATGGAATTAGCAATCAAAGAAGGTCCTTACGAAACTTGGGCAGGTTCACCAATCTCACAAGGTGTTTTCCAATTTGATATGTGGAATGTAACGCCAGAGTCAGGACGTTGGAACTGGGAAGCGTTGCGTGCGAAAGTAATGGAACACGGTGTGCGTAACTCATTGTTAGTGGCACCGATGCCAACAGCTTCGACTTCACAAATTTTGGGTAACAACGAATGTTTCGAACCATATACTTCTAATATTTACGCTCGTAGAGTATTGTCGGGCGAATTTGCGGTAGTAAACAAGCACTTACTTCGTGACTTAGTGAAGTTAGGATTGTGGAACGATTCGATGAAAAATAAATTAATTTCTGCTAACGGTTCAGTACAAAATATCAATGAAATTCCTCAGAATTTGAAAGACTTGTACAAAACAGTTTGGGAAGTTAAGCAAAAAGTAATTATTGAAATGGCTGCCGATAGAGGTGCATACATCTGTCAGTCGCAGTCGTTGAATATACACATTCAAGACCCGAACTTCGGAAAACTAACCTCGATGCACTTCTACGCATGGGAGAAAGGCTTGAAAACTGGGATGTATTATCTCAGAACGAAAGCTGCTGCCGATGCTATCAAGTTTACTGTCGAGAAACAAGCCGAAGTGGCAATTGAGCAAGCCAACGTTGTGCAAGAGCATGAGATGAACTACGAAGCCTACGCAGTAAATGCAGCGGTAGCGAAGTCCTCAGCGGCCACACTTACCATAGGAGGCTTAGACAACGTGACCGAACAAAATTGGTCGAATATGCAATGCTCACTTGATGACCCTGATGGGTGCGAAGCCTGCGGGTCTTAATAATTTCGAGTAACCTTTTTAAAAGCCCTCAATTCTGTTTGGATTGGGGGCTTTGTAATGAAATAAATGTTTAATACAAAACCAAAACAGTAAATTATGCTATAATGAATGATTATTTAAAAGTTTACCCAAGTAATGAAATTGGAGAAGATACCCCTATAAATGGTTACGTAGAAGTTCATAATACACATCTAGGAGAAGAAAGAAATAAAAATATTGAAACCGCTATATTTTTGGCAAAGAAGGGGTTTCAAGTGCGATTATTAGAAGTTATTAATCAACCTAATCATAAAAACCCTGATGCTTATATTGTGAATAAGGATATTATTATTGAGTTTAAGCATAATGTAAAAGCAACAAAAAGTGCAATTGATAATGAAATACGTGATGCAAAGAACCAAGCAGATTATATTCTGATAGATATACAGAGCGATATTTCAAGAGAAGATTTATTAGAAGGAATTAAAAATCGCTATCGACGACCACAACCTAAATATCAAACAATGAAGGATTTATGGTTAATATGGAAAGGTGAATTGTATATTTTTACAAGAGAAGAAGTAATTACTGGTGCAATTAACCATAAAATACAATGAGGTGCCACATCGCTGTAACACCTCAAGGAGGGTCTGGGATTTCTCCCTGACCGATACAAAAGTAATTAATTATTTTTCCAAAGACAAGGCACACCCTTGTCTTTTTTATTGCCCAAATTGTTTTCTATCGCTAAATTGTGAAATTATATAACCGCAGACAGGGCTGAAGCCGCTGTCTGGGTTTTGGTATTGTACCCAGACAGCGGCTTTAGCCCTGTCTGCGGTTAAGGAAAATGGTAATTTGAAAATCTAAACACGATGGAAATAGTTATTGAAACCGAAAGGTTAATCTTGCGTAAATTCACACTTGAAGATGCTCCGTTTGTACTTGAATTAGTCAATACACCCGCATGGTTAAAGTTTATCGGCGATAGAAATGTGCATACCGTTGAAGAGTCCGAAAATTACCTCCGTAATGGAAACCTTAAAAGCTACGCAGAACACGGTTTTGGATTTTATTTAGTTGCGACAAAAGAAAGTAACGAAGCAATTGGAATGTGTGGCATGGTGAAACGTGATTCTTTGGATGACATTGATATTGGTTTTGCCTTTTTACCTAATTCAATTGGCAAAGGCTACGGTTATGAAGCCGCTTCGGCAACTTTGGATTATGCTCTGAATGTATTGAAATTGGGGAGAATCATTGCCATTGTTGACCCACAAAATGCAAGTTCAATTGCCTTGATTAAGAAAATTGGGCTGAAATACGAGAAAATGGTACAAATATCTACCAACGATATTGAATTGATGTTGTTTGGAAATTGATTTATAAATATTTAAAAAATAACACATGATATTTTCATCTGATGAAAAGGCTTTTAAAGATTTATTCGGAAATTTTCCACAAGCTGGAACGGTAGTTTGGATTGGCGTTCGCCCGAAATCAAGACAACCAATGGAGGTTTTAGAAGAGACATTTGCCAATATTGGAGGACTCACAGGCGACCGTTCTAATAAAGGAAATGCGGATAGCAAACGCCAAGTGACCCTCATTCAAGCCGAACATTTAAAGGCTGTTGCTTCTTTTTTGGGTAAAGAAAGCGTTGACCCTGCTCTCATTCGTAGAAATATTGTGGTAAAAGGAATCAATCTGAATGCTCTGAAAGGTAAGCAATTCAGAATAGGGGAGGCGATTTTGGAAATGACAGGCTTTTGTTTTCCGTGTAGTAGAATGGAAGAGAATTTGGGGAAAGGTGGTTTTAATGCCATGCGTGGACACGGTGGTATTAATTGTAAGGTAATTCAAGAGGGGAAGATTTGTCTTGGGGATAGTCTTGAAATTTAGTAAAACCTAACCTTTTCATTCAATAATAATAAAAATCTCACTCAATATCGGTACTTTTACGGCTTTTATGAAGGGTTCTTAATTCTTCAAATATTAGATAAATCCAGCATAATTTTATTGAAATTAAAGAAAATAATATGAGAAATTTACAATACATTTTAGTTACCCTGTTTCTTTTTTTAATGGTGACTCATGAAAACAAAGCTCAATACGGTGGCGGTTATGGTGGCGGATACGGAAGAGGTTATGGTGGTGGTGGTTTCCGTAATGATGCAGGTAGTAGTTCCAGTTCAAAGAAAGACGAAATGGACCCTGAGAAAATGTCAACGGAAGAAACCAATTGGATGAAAAAAAAGTTGAAACTCACGGAGGAGCAAATTCCTAAAGTTGAGACAATAAATATAAATTACGCCTTCAAAAAATTTGATTTATACGAAGAAGCCAAAAAACTTACGCCTCCATTTACTGAAGATGTTAGGTTGAAGTTTAAAGAGAAATTAAATGCTATCAAAGAAGGGAAAAGTAAGGAATTCAAAGCGGTTTTGACGGAAGAGCAGTATGAAATTTACTTGAAGAAGCGACAGGATTAATGGGAATCGGTGAGTCCAAACTGTGAGGTTTGGACTTTTTTGTGAATGTTCGATACTTTTACTCGGTTGTTATATTAATAATAAACTTACTTCTTAGGAAAAATAGAATGCTCATAATCAAGCCATAAAGCATGAAAAACCCCCATTTTACCAAAAAAGCCCACAATTCGTGGTGCTTTATTTGTTTTATTATCCGTAAAAATTGCAAACTGATATAATGTAGGTAATTGGTCTATCCTAAATGTTTTTCCTTTCCCTAACAGTCTTTCAAAAAGAGTTTTCAATTCCGTCTTTTGATAAACCTGTATGTCATGAAAATGATAGCGTTGTTTTATTTTCGTATTGTCGATGAACTCTCCTATTTTAATTGTTGAAACTTGTTGCTTAAATTCATAAATTTTCACAAAGTCTTCTTTTGAAATATTAGGATTATTAAAGCAAAGTTTTGTAGCGTTGAGAGAAAGGTAATCAAATGCAAATAATAAAGTATATTCTTTGATATTAGGGAAACGAATATCAGAATCACCAACATTATATTTTGTAGCTACTATATCTTCGTCATCATCGGGAATATAATAAGACATAAATTATTTTTCTTGTAGTTTTGATTCAAAGAAACTTTTCATCGTAGCGATATTTATTTGATTTTGTGATAAATCAATATCACTTAACCCTTCCCGAGCTTCAAGCCAAGGTTTTTCATTATGAGAACGCATTTCTAATTCAAAAGCAGATTTTCCTCCATAATGATTTAGAACGCTATTAATTAAATCTTGTTGATTACTTGTAAGGTCAAAACGACGAATATCTACAGCCAGTGAGTTAAGAGATGGCTCTTCATTTGTAATACATAATGGTTGAAACTGAAAGCTTTTAAATTTATTGTAGACACTTGGATATACTGGACCATGAACCCAAGCTTCAAGAGTAGCATCAAATAGAGGAGTTTTCAAGTAAGCTAAATGCCAACCTTGTATGTAATAAAGAAGTTTTTGTAACTTTTTATTAGTTATGGGTTCTTGATAATAGTTGAAATGATTAACTAAGTATTCAGAAAATGCTAGTATGTCGATTGTGTTTTCCATATTTTTAAAACACAAAATTGTTTTTTTTTATTTCAAATTCATAATATTTGATTATTAAACATCATTATTTAGAATTTTTATAAATAATGATGTTTGAATTTTTTAAATCGTGACATAATAAAAGAGGCTAAATCCACTGGATTTAGCCTCTTTTATTATGTCACAGGAAAGATTCCTGTGTTACAATTACACGTCAATCTTCGCATATTTAGCATTTTTCTCAATAAAATCACGGCGAGGTGGTACTTCGTCACCCATCAACATTGAGAATAAATGGTCAGCTTCTACCGCTGATTCAATGGTTACTTGTTTCAAAGTACGAGTGTCTGGGTTCATCGTAGTTTCCCACAATTGCTCTGCGTTCATCTCTCCAAGACCTTTGTAACGTTGAATTCCTACTAAATCTTCACGTCCGCCACCTGCTAAGCGTTTTACCGCTAATTCACGTTGTTGTTCAGTCCAACAATATTCCATTTGTTGTCCTTTTTTTACTTGGTAAAGTGGAGGTTGTGCAATGTAGATATAGCCACTGTCTAACAAATCTTTCATATAACGGAAGAAGAACGTAAGGATTAGGGTTCTGATGTGAGAACCATCCACGTCGGCATCCGTCATGATGATTACTTTGTGGTAACGTAATTTATCGGTATTTAAGGCTCTTTCGTCGCCATCTTTTCCAAAACTTACGCCCAAAGCCGTAATCATATTCTTGATTTCTTCACTTTCGTAAATCTTATATTCTTGAGCTTTTTCAACGTTCAAAATCTTACCTCTCAATGGTAAAATAGCTTGGTAAGCACGGTTACGACCTTGTTTTGCCGTTCCACCTGCTGAGTCCCCTTCTACTAAGTAAAGTTCACAAACTTTAGGGTCGCTGTCTGAACAGTCAGCTAATTTTCCTGGAAGTGAATTACCGCCCAAAATGGTTTTACGTTGAACCATTTCACGTGCCTTACGAGCAGCGTGACGTGCTTGTGCCGCCAAAATCACTTTCGCAACAATTTGACGAGCTTCTTTCGGGTGTTCTTCTAACCAAGATTCTAACATATCCGACATGGCTGCCGAAACTGCTCCAGAAACTTCACCGTTACCCAATTTGGTTTTGGTTTGTCCTTCAAATTGAGGTTCAGCTACTTTTACCGAAATAACGGCAGTCAAACCTTCACGGAAGTCGTCTCCAACGATGTCAATTTTTAATTTATCTAAAGCACCTGATTTGTCAGCGTAGTTTTTCAAAGTACGAGTCAACGCACCACGAAAACCCGCAACGTGTGTACCGCCTTCGATAGTATTGATGTTGTTTACATAAGATACTACGTTTTCTGAATACGAAGTATTATACATCATCGCTACTTGAACTGGCACTCCGTTTTTATCACCTTCCATGTAAATTGGAGCGTCGATAATTTTATCACGAGTAGCATCCAAGTACAAGACAAATTCGCTCAAACCACCTTCTGAGAAGAATAAATCAGATTTTGGTTCTCCTTTTTCATCTAATTCACGAAGGTCTTTCAAATTGATTTTGATACCTGCATTCAAGAATGAAAGTTCACGTAAACGACCTGCTACGGTTTCGTATTTGTATTCTGTAACCGTGAAAATAGATTCATCTGGCTTGAAAGTAACGGTTGTTCCGTGACGTTCAGTTGTGCCAATTTCTCTTACGGCATATTGTGGAATACCGATTTTATATTCTTGTTCAAATACTTTTCCTTCACGGTAAACGGTCACTTTCAAATCAGTAGAAAGGGCGTTCACACAAGAAACCCCCACACCGTGCAAACCACCTGATACCTTATACGTGTCTTTGTCAAACTTACCACCAGCGTGAAGAACCGTCATTACGACTTCCAAAGCTGACTTTTTCTCTTTTGTGTGCATTCCCGTTGGAATACCACGACCGTTATCTTCTACGGTAATTGAATTATTGGTATTGATAGTTACGCTAATTGTGTCGCAATGTCCTGCAAGGGCTTCATCAATGGAGTTATCGACAACCTCCCAAATAAGGTGGTGAAGACCTTTAAAGCCCGTATCTCCAATATACATGGACGGACGTTTACGCACGGCTTCCAAGCCTTCGAGGACTTGGATATTGTCGGCATCATAATTTGCTCTACTGTTTTCTTCTGGTTCTTGAAATTCTGACATATCTTTTGATTGCGGATTCTATTTTCGGATTTCTAATCTCAAAAACAGAATTTATTTGCATTATTAGATTTTTCGGAGATTGTGATATTATTATTTCAAAATCAATAAGCATGGCTATTTTCTTTGAAAAAGTAAAAATACAAAAAATCCCTTGTACCAACTAACGTTTGGGCATTTTTGAGGGATTTTTGGGCTAAAAAATGGATATATTTTGTCCTTTGAGAATTCGGTTTTAGATACCTATCGCTTTTATGTCATTTTGCTTGTATTATTATACTTGTAAAATCTTATTTTATGGAAGTAATAACTTACTCAAACCCTGTAACTTTGTTGGAAATCAACTGCGAATAAAATAATTGTATTCTAACTATAAATAACATTTAAACTCTTTAAATTATAATAAACCTATAAAATGAATCTTCTCTACTTAGTTTTTGGTGAAAACCAACATAATCATGCTCAAGCATATTTTTCTATTTGCTCATTTCTGAGCCAGACTGAGGATTTCGATCGAATTTATATGATGACTGACGCTCCCGATTTTTATAAAAAATTAGGAAATAGGGTACAGATTTTGCCAATTACACAAGAGCAATTGATTGACTGGCAAGGGGAATTTCAATTTTTTTGGCGTGCAAAAATCAAAGCAATTGAGTATGTTTGTGGGCTTCATCCAGATGAGTGTGTTTTGTATTTAGACACAGATACTTTTTTATTTGGCGATATAAATCAACTAAAAAAGACTTTGCAAAATCCTGTAATGCACTTAAAAGAAGGAGATTTGTCGGCTTTGAAAAGTAAAACAGAGAAGTTGATGTGGCAACAAACGGGCAATCAATCTTTTGGTGGAATGACTATAAATCATGCCATGTGGAATGCAGGCGTGGTGGGGATTCCTGCCAATAAAGGCTTGTTAATCACGCAATTGGCTTTGAATATTTGCGATGATATGTTGAAAAAAGAGGTCACTCGCCGATTGATTGAGCAGTTTGCTTTGTCGGTGGCTTTATTTGAAACAGGTAAGCTGTCGCCCGTAAGTAAATTTATTGGTCATTATTGGTCAAATAAAGAAGAATGGAATGCCGAAATCCAAAGACTGATGGCTGATTCGTTTCTTAAAAATAATACTTTAGACGATGATATTCAGACGATTGGGTATTTTGATTTTAGAAAAATTGCAATTCATAAACGAACTCCCAATACCCAAAGGAGGCTTCGGAAACTGATAAAAAAATGGTTTCCTTCAGAGGATAAAGGATTTGTTTAGTTTACAGTAAGACAGGTTTTAACCTAATGTCATTTAGTTAATCGGCTTAACTAAACGACATTGGGTTTCCAACCTATTAATAACACTCATGACAGGTTGGAAACCTGTCCTACCCAAAAATGAAAGTATCAGGATTTACCTTTGTGCGAAATGCCATAAAATTTGATTATCCAATTGTGGAAGCCATCACGTCGATTCTTCCGATTTGTGATGAAATGATTGTGTCGGTTGGAAAATCTGACGATGATACGTTGGGTTTAATTAAAAGTATTGGTTCGCCTAAAATCAAAATTATTGAAACCGTTTGGGATGATTCCCTGCGTGAAGGTGGGAAAGTTTTAGCCGTTGAAACTGATAAGGCCTTAGCTGCCGTTTCGTCTGATTCAGATTGGTGTTTTTATATTCAGGGTGATGAAGTGGTGCATGAGCAATATTTACCTGCTATCAGACAAGGAATGAAAGATTATTTAAACGATTCAAAAGTAGAGGGATTGTTGTTGAAATATCGGCATTTTTATGGTTCGTATCAATACGTGGCGGATTCGCAAAAATGGTACCGACAAGAAATTCGAGTGATTCGGAATAATAAAAATGTATCCTCTTATCGTGATGCACAGGGTTTCCGAACGATTGATAATCAGAAGCTTAACGTAAAAATGATTGATGCCTATATGTTTCATTATGGTTGGGTAAAACCGCCCGAAGTGCAAAAAGCGAAGATGAAAAGTTCGATTAATTTTTGGGAAAAAGATGAGATTGCGGAGAAAAAAAAGAAGGAATATGAAGATACTTTTGATTACTCAGGAATTGATTCGTTGGCATCTTTTGAAGGAACCCATCCTGCGGTTATGCAAGCACGACTTGAACGAGTAAATTGGCAATTTGATTTTGATATTCGGGAGAAAAAACTTTCTTTGAAAAACAAACTTAGATTTTTGATTGAAAACCTTACGGGTTGGAGAATTGGCGAATATCGTAATTTTCGATTGTTGAAATAAGTAGTGGCGAATAGAATTCGCCAATTTATCACGAATGGTGGCGAATGCTATTCGCCACTACGGATTCTCTTCATTTGGCGAATGTTATTCGCTACTACGGATTCTCTTCATTTGGCGAATGCTATTCGCCACTACGGATTCTCTTCATTTGGCGAATGCTATTCGCCACTACGATTATTCCTGCATACTATTCAATTTACGGTAAAATCCGTTTTCATTTTTCAGTAAATCTTCGTGCGTTCCTCTTTCCACAATTTGCCCTTTATTGATTACCAAAATTTCATCAGCGTGCTGAATTGTGCTTAAACGGTGAGCAATTACAAGCGTTGTGCGGTTTTTCATCAAGGTTGTAAGCGACTCTTGAACTAACTTTTCAGATTCGGTATCTAAGGCAGAAGTAGCTTCGTCCAAAATCAAAATAGGAGGGTTTTTTAATACTGCACGGGCAATACTCAAACGCTGACGTTGACCGCCCGAAAGTCGTCCGCCACGGTCGCCAATTAATGTTTCATAACCTTCCGATAATTGCTTCACAAAAACATCGGCATTGGCAACTTTCGCTGCATCAATGATTTGATTTTCAGTAGCTTCTGTTCCAAAAGTGATGTTATTAGAAACTGTATCATTAAATAAAATTGATTCTTGCGTAACAATGCCGATTTGTTTAGTCAGCGAGTGGATTTTAATACTTTTTATATCCACGCCATCCACCAAAATTTGTCCTTCGTTGGGGTCATAAAAACGGGGAACAAGGTCAGCAATCGTAGATTTTCCACCGCCTGATGTTCCGACCAGAGCAATGGTTTTTCCTTTCTGTATTTTGAATGAAATATTATCCAAAACCTTTCTGCCAGTTTCATAAGAAAAACTGACGTTTCTAAACTCAATTTCTTTGTTAAATCCTTGAATTTCAACGGCATTCGGAGCATCTTGGATTTCTGGAACGGTATCAATTAATTTCAAAATTCTTTCTGCTGAAGCAACCCCTCTTTGGACGGTACTAAAAGCATCAGAAATAGATTTTGCAGGACGCATTACCTGCGAAAACAAAATAATAAATGAAATAAAACCAGCCGCAGTGAGGCTATCATCGCCCGAAATAACCAATGAACCGCCGTACAATAAAATACCAGCCACAACGGTAACGCCCATCGCTTCTGAGAGTGGAGAGGTCATTTCTTGACGATAAACCATTCGGAGAACGGCATCTTTATAACTGTAATTTTCCTTTCGGAATTTCTCCGAAACCACCTTCTCCGCATTGAATCCTTTGACGATTCTCATGCCTCCAAAAACTTCGTCGAGGGTACTAACCATCGTACTTTGTAACGACTGAACATCACGAGCAGCACGGCGAAGTTTTCCACTAATTAAAGCAATAATTCCACTGGAAAGCGGTAAAATAATAAGTGAAAAAAGCGTCAATTTGGTGGACATATTAAACAAAGTCACGAAGTACATTATTAAAGTAAAAAACTCTTTAACCGTAGCTGTAAAGGCTCTTCCGATAGAATTTTCTACTTCTTGCACGTCCGTTGTGAGGTGAGCCATCAAATTTCCTTTGCGTTCATTATTGAAAAATCCAAAATGCAATTGCATCGTTTTCTCAAAAACTGCCTGACGTAAGGAGGCAATTGTGCGAGCTTCGACCGTTTTTAGCACTCTTTGGGATAAATATCTGAAAATATTTGATAAAATTACCGACACAACGATTGCTCCACAGGCAAATTTTAAAGCCCCCAATCTGCCGTACAAACTAATACTTTCATAAAAATAATGATAGAAAGTGTGCTTGAAATATTCTACACTCAGCGAGAACGGTACTGACTGGCTATATTCTTGTAAATCAGCGGGTTTTAAATCTTTAAAAATAATATCTAAAAGAGGAGCGAGCAGGGTAAAATTTAAAATTCCGAACAAGCTGGCGAGTAATGAGAGAATAAAATATGGAAATGCTAAAGTCTTGATAGAATCAGCGTATTGGAGAATGCGAAGGTATGTTTTCAAAGGATATTTTCGATATTTGAGATTCGATTTCGGAAAGATTTTCTTCGTTCGAGATAGTTTTTTACAAATTTAATGAAAATAACGATTGCACACGGAGTGATTCTATGTACAATCGAAAGATAACTGCTATTTTTGTACTTTAAACTCTCTCAATTTTATGAATTCATTTTGGCGTAAAGCAAAAAGCTTTTTCTCTCAGGAAAAGGTTATTTTGTTTTTTTATGTACTGGCAGGTTTTGTTATAGCCTTACAGCATTATTTACATGGAAGTTATAATAATTATAAAATTTTTAAGGCTTCCACCGCTCATTTGTTGGCTCGTCAAAATCTTCATGTAGAATACCCAAATGAGTATTTCGACTTGTTTTTGTATCATCCTACTTTTGCCGTCCTTTTTGCTCCCTTTGCATGGCTGCCTATGTGGTTAGGAATGTGTTTATGGAATGTTTTTTCGGCTCTAATGGTCTTTTATGCCATTAAATTTTTACCGATTTCTTCCAAACAAAAAACCTTTATTTGGTGGTTTATTTTTGTAGAATTAATGACGGCTTTGCATAATTTACAGACCAATCCATTGATTGCAGCACTGATTGTTTGGACTTTCGTTAATCTTGAAAATCAGAAAACAGTTGCCACAGGATTTGTGTCGTCATTGGGCTTTTTTATCAAAGGTTATGGCGGAATTTCAGCCGCTTTATTGCCTTTTTATCGAAAAGACTTCTTCAAAAATGTATTTGTATATCTCATATTTTTTGGAATATTAGCAATTTTGCCTGCTTTTGTAGTTGGGTTTGACCAGTTGCCGAGATTATATTCTGAATGGCAAACATTGTTAGTGGAAGACCATAAAGTAAACTATGGCGTATCAATAATCGGTTTGATTTGTACTTTGATAACCACCTCAATTCCAATTATTTATATCCAATTAGTAGGTTTGATTTGCTTAGGTTTATTCTTGGCTTATGGATTCTTTTTGGTTAAAAATCAGGATATTACCTTACGGATTTCGGTTGTGGCGTATTTGATGATGTGGGTAATTTTATTCAACCACGCCGCCGAATCCAACACGCACGTTATTTCGGTAGTGGGCGTGGCATTTTGGTATTTAATTAGTCCGAAAAATAAGCTAACAAAAGCTTTAGTAATTTTCGTTTTTATCCTGACAATCTTATCTCCAACAGATATTTTCCCAAAGATTATTCGAGATAAATACGTAATTCCTTATAATCTTAAAGCCTTACCCATTTTATTGGTTTGGTTGCATTTACAATATTTAGTTTTCACGCAAAAATACCAACCACTCCATGAACAAAACAATTGATATTGTATTGCCATGTTATAATCCTGAGGAGCAGGAGTGGCACGTTGACATTAAGCGAAATATTGTAGCATTACAAGAACTTTTTCCCGAATTAATCTTTTTTGTTACATTGGTTAATGATGGTTCGGTGAGAGGGATTTCTGAAAACCAAATTGAATATTTGAAATCGCAAGTTGCAGGTTTTCAGTATGTTAATTATGTTGAAAATCAAGGGAAAGGCTACGCTCTTCGTGAAGGAATAAAATTGGCAACTCACGATTTTGTAGTTTATACTGACGTTGATTTTCCTTTTGAATTGGTTTGTATGCAAGCAATGATTAACAAATTATTGGCAGGCAAAGACATTGTTTTGGGTGAAAGACAATTTTCGTATTCCAATCAGTTGAGACGTTATCGTAAGGTTTTATCGTCTGGCTCACATATTTTCAACGCTTTTTTATTGAATCTTCCATTTACTGATACACAAGGTGGCTTAAAAGGCTTTAATCAAAGAGGGAGAACTGTGTTTTTGAAGACAATTATTAATCGTTATTTGTTTGATACTGAGTTTATTATGAGAGCTTGCAAGCAAAATGATTTAATCATATCAACCGTTCCACTAACCTTGCGTGAGGGTGTAATTCTTTCACAAATGGGCTTAAAAGTGATTAAAAAAGAGTTCGGGAATATTATGAGATTATTGAAAATCCGCTTCTTCGAGTGATAATTTATGGCACGCAGATGAGGCTGATGCTTCGCAACGCAGATATTCACAGATTAAAAAAAGGATATAGATTCTCATGAATTCTATATTTTGATGCTTAAATCTGATAAAAAACCGTGAAAATCTGTGTTGCGTAGCATCCGTGCCATCTATGTTTCATTCATCTACGTTCCAACCTTAAAAAAATGAATAAAATATTTTTAACCTTCGATTTAGAAGAATTTGATATACCTGAAGAATTTGGGCAAACGGTTGATTTTCAGACCAAAATGCGAATGTCTTACGAAGGCATGGAAAAAGTGTTGGCTTTATTCCGAAAATATCAAGTCAAAACGACTATTTTTTGTACAGCTTGTTATGCCGAAAATAACGTAGAGCAAATCAAAAGAATTGTAGCAGAAGGACATGAAATTGCTTCACATGGCTATTATCATTCTGTTTTTGAAGTGGGTGATTTACGGAAATCGAGAGAGAAATTGATGGAAATTAGTGGACAAAAAGTGCTTGGTTTTAGAATGCCTCGTTTGCAACCAGTCAGTTATGCAGAATTGCAAAAGGCTGGTTATCAATACGATTCGTCGATGAACCCGACTTTTTTGCCAGGACGATACAATCATTTGGATAAACCACGCACAGTTTACAAATTGCCCGAAATTACCATTTTACCAACATCTGTTACGCCAATCGGCAGAATTCCTTTGTTTTGGTTAGGTTTCAAAAATTACCCAGCATGGTATTTTCAGTTTGCGGCAAAAAGATGTTTGAAAAAAGACGGTTATTTGAGTTTATACTTTCACCCTTGGGAGTTTTGCGATTTGCGTCCGTATCAGTTGCCAACTTACGTAAAAAGAATTGACAACGATAAACTGTTAAAACGATTAGAAAATTTGATTTTAGCGTTGCAAAATCCTGAAAATCAGTTTTCTACGATTGAAAGTTTTCTGATTTCTTCATAGATAAGTTGCAAAGAAGGCTTCGTTCAAAACGAAGCCTTCTTTGTATCCAAAATCATTTCCTCTCGCTCATTTCCTTCAGCTTTGCATATTTTACCACAGGATTTATCGCTGTTAATAATGCCCACATAAAACCTGCGTAACCATCTAAACAAGAGCCTTTTAGAAGGTAAATCTTTAAAAAAGTTGTCGGGAAACGAGAAATTATTTTTAGGCTCGAAGCCGTTTTGCCACGTTCTGCCAAAGTCTTCGCACCCAGCGAAGTATATTTGTTAAACTTGTTGAAAAAATCTGTTAAATCACGGTAGCTATCGTGCAAAATTTGATTTTTCAGCGTACCGATTTTCCCCTTCACCTCTACGCTTTCATGGACGTATTCTGCATTCCAATTTCCATATTTTCGATTGAAAAGTCTCAAGGTTAATCGTCTATATTCACCGCTAAATCTCAATAATTTTCCTAAGAAAATCAATGAACGTGGGGTTTTAAATCCTTGATAATCAGTGTTTTTTAAATCTAAATCTTGAATTTCCTTTTGTAATTCGGGTGTAAGGATTTCATCATCATCTAAGGACAAAATCCAATCGTGCGAAGCCTGTTCAGTCGCAAAATTCTTCTGAGAACCATATCCATCAAATACCCGATATACGATTTTTGCCTTAAATTGTTGAGCAATTTCTAAGGTTTTATCGGTGCTTCCTGAATCCACCAAAATAATTTCATCTGCCCACGAAACGGCTTCTAAAACAGGTTTAAGGGTTTTTTCGGAGTTTAGGGTAATAAAGGTTACTGATATTTTCATGGAATTATTGATAGATTATCTAAAAATACAATGAGGTATTACGGCGAACCGCAATACCTCAAAGAAGTTTTTTGATTTTTCTCTGACCGATGCAAAATTAAAGAGATTTTTTTAAACCAAAGTATAAATAGCTTGGCATAAATTTTCTATAAATAAAATATCATTATCAACATCACTTTTTTGAATTGGATATTTATCACCTGTTACAGGGTTATGGTCAGATTCGTGAGCAATTTTATTCCTTCTCTGAACTATCAGACTTAAACGGTTTTTAATATCCATTGCACTGACATTTCCCATTAATGGAGAAACTAATGTCCAGACATTTTTAATATCAATTAATCCAAGTGCATATTCGATACTTTTAGGTGATTGGAATGAATCATTTGAGTTTATTTTTTCCAATTCTGATTCAAAATAATTTATTTTTTCACTTTGGTTGCTACTACTGTTGATATTATTCAATGCAGAAAGAGAAAATTTAAAATCATTGTATTTGGAATGAGATAGTCTTCTACCCACAAAGATTTCCCTCATACCAACTTTGACTACATCATGTATAAATGTATCAAAGGCACTAACCATTAAAACAATCTTCGCTCTCAGAATATCATCAGCTTTTTCTTCAATAAGTGGAAAATTAGTAGAAACTAATACATAAATCTGACCTAAATCTTTTACGCTTTGTAGATTAAGCGTGAACTTCTGCATGGCTCTCTGCATATTCTATCATTGATATAACATCATTGGCAAATGCTTCATATTTGTCTCTAAATGCCTTTCTTTGTTTTTGTTGATTTTCTAAAACTGTTCCAGTATGTCCTAATTGAGCATCTGTAAGTTCAAAAACAGGTGTGCTTTCATCTTGATATTTAATTCCTAATGTTTGGAAGTTTGAGATTTGTAATCTTTTGTATGTATTATCTGTATAAGTATCATTATTCAAAAGCATATCAGCTCTTCTAAGTTGAGGTATAAATTTATTCACCACTACCTGATCTATTTCACTAATAATATTATCAAATGCTTTTGCTGGTTCTCCATTCCTTAAAGTATAATTATTGACTGTATATCCCAAAAACTTTGGAGTATTCAACGCCAGTGGGTATGATGAATCAATAAACATATCTCGAGATAATTTTGCCCAACGCTCCCACTGAGGTAAGATTCTTGAAAGGGATTCAAGAGCCATTTTAGAAAAATAATCTGGCGATGTAGGTACTATAAAATAATCACTTGAAAGTAACAGTGCTTGATTAATTGCACTTAAACTTGGATTCATATCTATCAATACATACTTAGCATCATATCTTTCCGCTGTTTTCTCAATTAAATAATTCAATGCCCCTGGTAAATTCTTCATCGTGGTAAAAGAATTTGACATTTGGAAAGATACTCCTAATTGAACTTCATATTCCGAAATATCGAAGCTACCAGGCATTAAAAACAAGTTATCTCTTTCAGGAATTGAGACACATTCCAAAGCCTCAATTACCGTTGTTTTTGCTTCAAATGCTACGGACAAAGCACTTTTGATATTTTGCTGAGGATGAGTTTCATAGAAAGATTCATAATTTTCCTTTAAAACTATCTTCGTTAAATTACACTGTGAATCAGCATCTATGAGAAGAACCTTTTTCCCAAGATTTGCCAGCATCCAACCCAAATGAAAAACAGTAGTCGTTTTACTTACTCCTCCTTTATGGTTAAAAAAAGCAATTTTATGTAACATCTTGATTTAAGTTTAAATGTATTTCTAAATTACTACAATATCCTCAATTTAGCAAAGCTCAAAAGCAAAGTCTTCTCGCCAATTGTCCCTTCAAACTGAATGCTTGCTTTACGGTCGGTGCCGTTTACATCTATCTTTTTTACTTTTCCAAACCCAAATTTCAAATGCTCAACTCGGTCGCCTTCGGCTAAGTTTTTGGTATCGCTTGGCGTAAAATCGGTGGAAGGTTTATAGGTATTCCCAACTACGGCTGGACGAGTGTTTACAGATGGTCTAATTAAGTTTGCAATGGGTGTCTTGGTGTCTGGGGTATTAAAATCGGGCATTTTTTGCTCACGATTCGACATTCTGACAAAACCTTGTGGCAAACGCTGAGTATCTTCAACGGCACGACGAATATTTTTGGCAAACTGTAAATATTTAGGGTCTATTTCGTCTAAGAAACGACTTGGCTCGCAAGGTTTTAAGCGTCCCCATTGGTAACGAGTTTCGGCGTAAGACATCATTAATTTCTTTTCCGCACGGGTAATGGCTACATAAAAAAGACGACGTTCTTCTTCTAAATCCGCCCGACTTTGGAGCATCATTTGGCTCGGGAAAAGGTCTTCTTCCATACCCACTACGTACACATGATTAAACTCCAATCCCTTCGCTCCGTGAATGGTCATCATCGTTACTCGGTCATTGTCGCCATCGGGGTCGTCTTGGTCGGCGGTGGTCATTAATGAAACATTTTGCAGGAAAGTATTCAAGTTTTTGTCCTCCGCACCCTCATCTGGATTATCCACAAATTCTTTGATGGAGTTCAATAATTCCTGCACGTTTTCGTAGCGAGAAAGTCCTTCAACAGTTTTATCCTCATGAAGTTCCTTCAATAATCCCGATGACTTGGCAATGTGTGATGCCACTTCGTAAGCATCTTTTTTGCCCGATTCCGCCATGATTTTGAACGACTTAATCAAGTCAGCAAAACCTTCAATGGTATCAGCAAAACGCCCCGCTTGGTATTGTTTGATATTGGAAACGACTTGCCAAATTGGAATTTGTTGTTCAGATGCCGTAATCGTGATTTTGGCAATGGTTGTATCGCCAATACCTCTTTTGGGCAAATTGATAATTCGCTTGAAAGCCTCTTCGTCATTTTGATTTATCGTAAACCTAAAATATGCCAATAAATCCTTGATTTCACGACGCTGATAGAAGGAAAGTCCACCGATAATTCGGTATTTAATATTGAGTTTTCGGAGGGATTCTTCAAAAGTTCTCGATTGAGCATTGGTGCGGTAAAGAATCGCAAAATCCGTATTCCGAAGCCCCAAATTCATTTTCGACTCAAAAATATGCGTTGAAACCAAGCGGCCTTCCTCATTATCCGAACTCGCTTTTATCAATTCAATTAATGAACCTTCTTCATTTTCAGTAAAGACATTTTTCTTTAGCTGATTTTTGTTTTTGGCAATAATTGAATTGGCAGCTTCCACGATATTTTGGGTAGAACGATAATTTTGTTCCAACTTAATGGTGGTCATATTGGGATAATCTTTCTCCAAATTCAAGATATTATCAATACTCGCACCTCGGAAAGCGTAAATCGACTGAGCGTCGTCACCCACTACACAAAGATTGCGTGAAATGTCAGATAACTTCTTGACAATCAGATATTGAGAGACGTTTGTATCTTGAAACTCATCCACCATTACATACTTGAATTTCCGTTGGTATTTGTCCAAAACCGCAGGGTGGTCACGGAAAAGTAGATTGGTGTTGAAGAGCAAATCGTCAAAATCCATCGCATTGGCTTGGAAACAACGGAGGGCGTAAATCTTGTAAATTCTACCCATTTCTGGCAATTTAGCCGCCGTGTCATCCGCCGCAATGACAGGGTTGTTGATGTAGTCGTCAGGACCAATTAAACGGTTTTTTGCTCCCGAAATACGGTTAAAAACCACGTTTGGTTTGTAGATTTTATCGTCCAAACCACGTTCTTTTACAATACTTCTAATAAGCGATTTTGAATCGTCGGTATCATAAATAGAGAAGTCAGAGGTATAACCCAAATGCTTGCCATCAAAACGGAGGATTTTGGCAAAAACCGAGTGGAAAGTACCCATCCAAAGGTTTTTGGCATCATTTCCGATAACCTTTTCAACACGCTCACGCATTTCGCCTGCCGCTTTATTGGTAAAAGTCAGAAGAAGAATTTGAAAAGGGTCAACGCCATTTTTGATAAGATGAGCCGTGCGATAAGTCAGAACTCGTGTTTTTCCCGAACCCGCACCCGCAATAATCATCAGCGGCCCGTTAATATGTTGTACCGCATCTTGTTGCGGTTGATTTAATCCTTGTAAATAATCCATTTATTTATTTTGTAGGACAGGTTTTAACCTGTCTATCGTCCAAAGACAGGTTAAAAAACCTGTCCTACATTTACAGCAGTTTTGTTTCTAATATTTCTCTAAATTTCCTCAGGATAGATATGATTTTTAGGAGGTCTTCCCTTTCCATACTATTGAAGGTTTTAGACACGCAGTAAGTTCTATTTTTCATCACGATAAATCTCCAACTTTGCCCAACTACTTCGCAACCATAAAGAGGTTTATCGTCATCATTTTGGGCTTGTCCAATCAAAAATGCTTCTAATAATTGAGCCATTGGGTCGCCAGTAGGGTTTTTTTCGGGTTTGTATTCTTGAAAGTGGAAAAATGGGCGAATCATATAATCTAACAAACCCTTGGCAATGACAAAATCAGCTTTTACTGAAAGATTATAGCCATCAACTTTGGCTTCTAATTTTTTATCAAAAAAGGAAGCAAAAATGGTATCTTCCATCACTCCACCCAATTCGAGAACAGGACTGATAAATTTCATTTTCAAATCCTCTTCGCTCCATGTGGTCATTTTTTGAGTGCCTTTTGTATAGGTATGTTCAAAAATGTATTTTTCACCTTGATTAAGGATGGGGTCTTGTACATCCAGCCACTCGTCCAAAAGTGGCGTGGTATTGGGAAAACCTATCTTAGTGAGTCCGAAGGTCAAAATCATTTCACCTTCACGCCATTCTTTTTTCTTTGCCATAAGTAAAATTGCCTTGTATATTTACAAAAGTACGAAAAAAAGGGTACTCTATCTTGCTAAACAATGCTAAAACAAACTTTCATTGCCCTCTTGACGAAATATACAAATGACCAAGATTTGATTACGGAATTATGGGCTGAAATCGAACGAAATTACTCCGACAAAAAGAGACATTATCATACTTTGAAGCATTTGGAGAATTTATTACGAATTTTTAAAACTAATTATTTTTACCTTAAATTTGAAGCACAAGCAAGAGTGAATTTAGAAAAAGAGTTGACATTTTTAACTCACTAATTCACAAATCAAGCAATCACAAATAAAATGGAAACCCGCAAAATAAGAGACAACGAAAAAGCTTTAATTACTTTTTTATTAGAAAGCCTAAATTTAGATTTGGCAGATTATCCCATCAATGAAGATGTTTTTGAGTACGAAGGTGGCAAAATGGGAAGTATCAGTTTGAATAATAATCCTGATAGTTACGTCGGAGATTTGATACAGGTAGAATACATTGATACCGACGGTATTCCTGTGGTTATTACTTTGACCGAAGACGATAAAGGGCAATTGTTGGATTTAGATTTCTGGAAAAATGATATGTCAAAATTATTAAAATATCCTTCCGTTGATGAAGTCGTAATTTTGAGAGGAGAGGAAGATAATTAGTGATTGAGTGTATTGTCGAAAATTACTCAATCACAAATCACTCAATCACTCAATAAAATTACCCCGCCGTGATTCCGCCATCAATGGGCAAGGCGTGACCTGTGATGAATGACGCTGAGTCCGAACATAACCATACGATTGCCTCCGCAATTTCTTCTGGTTTGCCAAAGCGTTTCATCGGAATGGAGGCTTCTAATTTATCTTTCATGTCGTCGCCGATTACGTCAAACATTTCCGTAACTAAAGGCGTAATGGTAAAGACTGGACAAACGGCATTTACCCGAATACCTTTCTTGGCGTATTCTAATCCTGCCGATTTTGTCATGCCCACCACAGCGTGTTTGCTGGCGGCATAAGCCACATTATTGGGAAATCCCGATAAACCCGCCACCGACGATACATTGACGATTGAGCCAAAACCTTGTTTGGTCATCACGTCCAATTCTGCACGCATACACATAAAAACACCAGTGGTATTGATAGCCATTACTTTCTCAAAATTATCAGTTGGATATTTATGTGTTGGAGTCCATAGTCCACCGATTCCAGCATTGTTTATACCAAAGTCAAGTCGTTTGTAGATTTCTATTGTTTTGAAAATGAGATTATTAACAGATTCTTCGTTGGCAACATTACACTCTATAAAAGTGGCTTCTCCACCTATATCTTGAATCATTTTTACGGTTTCGTGTCCACCGTCAATGGTAATATCAGAAACGATTACTTTCGCTCCGTGTTGGGCAAATAGTAAAGCGGCAGCTCTACCCAAACCAGATGCTGCACCTGTAATGAGGGCGACTTTTCCTGCAAAATTGTGTGTCATTTTATTAACTTGTTGAGAATTGTTTGAATATGAGAGACTTAAAAAGAGGCTTAAAGAAGGCTGGAAATGTTTATTTTATTGACCTGACTAAAATCAACACAAATCATTAGTAATTAAAGCGATTGCTTTCTAAATTTGACAAATAATCTTCAAAATACAAAACATTTTACTTTATCAGATAGTAAATATAGAAGTATATCGTAACACTCCAACTCAAAATCTTGTAAGTAAATTTTATTCGGTTTTCATTTGTACAGGAAATTATTAGTTCATCAAAAAAAACAAATAGTTAACCCCAAATAAAACCTAATTAACTGTCAAATTTGTAAATTCGTTAATATAATTTATACAAAGTAAGTTTAATTTTAAATCATTAGTTTTTTCTGATATTCACTGAAAATATATTGTAATTCTGAGGAGTTCTAATATCAAATGTGAGCATCTTGCTTTTAAGTCAACATCAGTTACAGAACTAAAAATTCTTCCTAAAATCATGACAAATACTCCACTGGTAGAGCCTCTTTTGGTAGAAGACCCCAACCGCTTCGTATTGTTTCCTATCAAGCAAAATGATATTTGGCAATTCTACAAAAAAGCAGAAGCTTCTTTCTGGACTGCTGAAGAAATAGACCTTTCACAAGATTTGAACGATTGGGAAAATCGTTTGAATGACGGAGAAAAACATTTTATTTCACACGTATTAGCATTTTTTGCAGCTTCTGACGGTATCGTTAATGAGAACTTGGCGGTAAATTTCCTTTCGGAAGTACAATATGCTGAGGCAAAATGTTTCTACGGTTTCCAGATTATGATGGAAAATATTCACTCAGAAACGTACTCGTTGTTGATTGATACTTACATCAAAAATCCAGTTGAGAAGGATAAAATGTTACGTGCTGTTGACACGATTCCATGTGTGAAAAAGAAGGCAGATTGGGCTTTGCGTTGGATTGAAAAAGGAAATTTTGCAGAACGCCTTATCGCTTTTGCTGCCGTAGAAGGCATTTTCTTCTCGGGTTCTTTCTGTTCGATTTTCTGGTTGAAAAAACGTGGTTTGATGCCAGGTTTATCATTTTCAAATGAATTAATTTCGAGAGATGAAGGTTTGCACTGTGACTTCGCTTGTCTCCTTTATACCGACCACGTAAAAAACCAATTAGACCCTAATGATATTTACAGCATTATTCTTGATGCCGTAGCTATTGAAAAAGAATTTGTAACAGACGCTCTTCCTGTTTCATTAATCGGTATGAATGCAGAGTTGATGTGCCAATACATCGAATTTGTTGCCGACCGTTTATTGATAGCTTTGGGTTTACAAAAACAATACAATGCAACCAATCCATTCGACTTTATGGAAATGATTTCGTTGCAAGGAAAAACTAATTTCTTCGAGAAACGTGTGGCAGAATACCAAAAATCAGGTGTAATGTCAGAAAAAGAATCAATGTCTTTCTCTTTAGACGAAGATTTTTAGAGGATATAATTTCAATAAAAAACGCCGTAAATTATCAAAATTTGCGGCGTTTTTTATTATTCAAAATATTCTACTAACCAGACAAGATTTTATATTGTCTTCTGTCAATCAGACAAGGGTTTATCTTTTCTTCTGCCAATAAGACAAGGCAATGCCTTGTCTCTACGGAATATGGAATAAAAATAATTATTTTATCAATTTTAAAACCTCCTCCGCAATTTCTCTGGCGGCTTCTGGCTTGGCTAATTCATGAATATTCTTACAGAGAATTGCCTGTTTCTCTGGGTCTTGCAATAATGAAATCGTTGCTTTTATCAAATCTTCACGAGCGGTAACATCTTTTACTAAAATAGCTGCATCGTTTTTTACTAAACTCATAGCATTCATGGTTTGGTGGTCTTCGGCAGCGGTTGGTAGTGGCACTAAAATGGATGGTTTTGCGGCTAAACATAATTCAGAAACTGACAATGCTCCTGCACGAGAAACGACTACATCAGCTATGGCATACGCTAAATCCATTTCATAAATAAAATCAGAGACAAATACTTGCCCTTCAAATACTTCTGCGGTTTTCTTAGCACGGTCGATGTATAATTTTCCCGTTTGCCAAACTACTTGATAACCTGCTCCGACTAAATTGGTCAATCCAGCGTCGATGGCTTCATTAATCGTTCTCGCACCCTGACTTCCACCAATAACTAAAACTGTTTTTTTACTTGATAATAAACCAAAATGTTCAAGAGCTTTGGCACGTTTTGAGTTTACCTCCAAAATATCTTTTCTAACAGGGTTTCCTGTCATTCTAATTTTCTCTTTTTTGAAAAATGCGTCCATATTGGGGTAAGCAACGCAAATTTTATCGGCACTTTTGGAGAGAAATTTGTTCGTTACACCCGCATAAGAATTTTGTTCTTGAATCAAATACGGAATATCCATCATAGAAGCTGCCAACAAAACAGGGCCAGAAGCATAACCGCCCACACCAACTGCAACATCGGGTTTAAAATCCTTAATGATGCCTCGTGCTTCTGAAAGACTTGAAATTAATTTTTTGGGAAAGCTGATATTTGCCAAAAGGTTAGAGCGATTAATTCCTGCAATGGGCAAACCGATGATTTTGTAACCTGCCTTTGGGACTTTTTCCATTTCCATTTTACCTTCTGCACCCACAAAAAGAATCTCGGTGGCAGGGTTAATTTCTTTCAAAGCATTGGCAATGGCAATGGCAGGATAAATGTGTCCGCCCGTTCCTCCTCCTGATATTATGACTTTTGGCATATCGTGATTTTATAAAACTGAATCCTTAACTTTATCTTTACTAACTGAAATGATAATTCCAATCATAGCTCCTGTGAATAAAAGTGAGCTACCTCCCATACTCAAAAGGGGTAAGGGTTGTCCCGTAACTGGGCCTAAACCCGTAGCAACGCCCATGTGAACCATTGCCTGAATTACTAAACTAAATGTTAGCCCTGCCGAGAGCAATCCACCAAAGGCTCGCCCCGAACTATCAACGGCTTTCATGCCTCGATACAAAAGCCATAGGTACAGACATAGTACAAATAAACCGCCAATCATGCCCCATTCTTCAATAATGATGGCATAAATAAAATCAGATTCAGATTCACTCAAAAAGTATCTTTGCTGACTTTTTCCTGGGCCTTTTCCTGTAAAACCTCCATTAGCAATGGCATAATAACTTCTTTCAATTTGATAGTCGGTATCTTTCCCTGCATTGGCATCTTTCTTCCCCATAAGTCCTGTGGTGAAGTTTGAAATACGGTTTCGAGCTGTTTCGATACGACTTCCCGTTCCTGTCATCACCAAAACTGTACCTGCCATGAAAATCCCTGCGAGGGTCATAAACAAGAAATTACTTGGTACTCGTCCAATAAACATCAACAAAAAACAAGTGGCAAATAGTAATGCTGAGGTAGAAACGTTGGTTAAGGCAATACATCCGCAAACGGCAATAATTTTAGCAGTCATTGGCAAAATGTCTGTAAAAGAGTATTCCAAATGCTGTCTTTTTGCCAACATTAACGCCAAGTTAGTAATGAGCGATAATTTGGCAATATCAGAAGGCATAAAGGTCATTCCACCCAAATGAATCCAACGATTTGCATTATTGACACCATGTTCAAATTTATAGGCGTATAGCAACAGTCCAATTGATAGAAAAACGCCAATATTTGAGAATGTAGCAAATTTATGGTAGTCGAAACGATGAAAAAACCACATAGCACCCAAGCCAACACTCATATAAATAGTGTGTTTGATGACAAGGAAAAAGATATTCCCATCGCCTTGAACGGCAAGTCGCCCTGAGGCACTCGCAACTACTACAATACTAATGATGGACAATGCTGCAATAACTGTCCAAATTTGATAATCACCTTCCAGATTTTTTTTGAGCCAAGTAGTCATTTTTATATGTTTAGTAAGGAAGTTTTTGATATTTGTGATTGAGCGAATGGTGATTTAGTGATTAATAAATCACTAAATAAATTTACGCATGAGCTTCTAACCATTCTTCACCACTTTGATAAATTTCTTTTTTCCAGATGGGAACAACCGTTTTTAGGGTATCAATCAGCCATTGACAAGCTTCAAAAGAAGCAGCACGGTGAGGCGTTGAAACGGCAATAACCACTGCTACGTCTCCAATTTGTAAAACGCCTTTGCGGTGAATCATCACGATTTTTTCAATATCCCAACGTTCACGGGCTTTATTGGCAAGTTCTTCCATCTTTTTTACTGCCATGACATCGTATGTTTCAAATTCTAAACGGACTACTTCTTTGGCATTATTATGATTACGAACTGTGCCTATAAAAACATCAATTGCTCCTGCACGTTCTGACTGTGCTGCATCTATACACGCTTGAATATCAATGGCTTGGTCTGCTATTTTTATCATTATTTGAAATAAGTAACACAGACTACAGTCTGTAAGTGAATAAACAGACTGAAGTCTGTGTTACGGTATATTTACAGACTGAAGTCTGTGTTACGGTATATTTACAGACTGAAGTCTGTGTTACGAAAAGCATCTACTCAACTCCACAAAAGAATATGGATATTGATGTTTTTCGTCAGTTGTAAAATCTTCACGGTGAGTTTCTTGCCAAATAGATTTGTCAATTTCAGGGAAAATTGTATCTCCTTCAAAAGAATGATGCACTTCAGTCAGGTAAATTTTATCTACTAAAGGTAAAGATAAACGATAAATTTCTGCTCCTCCAATGATAAATGCCTCCTCGTTTTCTATTTTTTTAGCTTCCAATATTGCATTTTCCAAAGAGTCAACCGTGATACAACCCTCAATTTTAAATGCTTCATTTCGTGAAATAATCACAGAAGTTCTATTGGGCAGAGGTTTTCCGATGGAATCAAAAGTTTTACGCCCCATGATGATGCAATGACCCGTAGTAAGTCGTCTAAATTGCTTTAAATCATTGGGTAAATGCCAAATTAACTGGTTTTTATTGCCAATTACATGGTTTTTGGCTACTGCTACGATGAGGGAAAGTTTCAATTTTTTAGGATTAATATTTATGTAAAATTACGGCTTTAGGACTAATATTTTACAAATTCCTTTCCATTTTTACATATTCAACGCCATCTTTTAACCAAGCTTCAGAAACGATTTGAAAGCCAAATTTTTGGTATAATCCTGTGGCGGATAGGCGGGCATTGCACCAAAGTTTTTTTACGTTACGTTGGCTTGCTTCTTCAATTAAATAGCCTAATAATTTTCCTCCGTAGCCTTTGCCTTGCTCTGATATTTCCGTCGCAAATTTTCTAAATTGAGCAGAATTATGCTCTATAAAAAGCGAAACAACTGATACCAAATTAGCTTCTTTGAAAACCCCAAAGTGTAAGCCAAAGTCATCTTCTGCCAATTGGACGTATTCAAAGGGTTTGTCGGCCCACATCACTCGGTGACGAAGTTCCCAAGTATCAGCAGGTTGTATTTGTTTTATCTCAAGCATGAATTGATGATTTTTATACAAAGAAACAAAATTAAATAAAATGAAGAGTCAGGCGTAGGTGATTATCGAAGTGTATTCTTTATTCTAAAAAAATGTATATTTGTATCATTAGACTCTCTTGATAAAATATTAGAATTCCGATGGGCAGTTTTTACACTGCCATAAGGTGTTTAATTTCTTAAACACCCAAAATGGTATTTTAAATTTTATAAAGAAATCATGAAACAATATACAACTATCGCCGTTATTGGTGGTACTGGCAAAGCTGGAAAATATTTAGTAAATCAGTTAGTCCAACGAGGTTTCCGCCTTAAACTCCTCATCAGAAATCCTGAAACGTTCCAATTAAAAAATCCTCTAATTCAAGTTGTTGAAGGTAATGCCAACAATGCAACAGATATTCATTTATTGATGCAAGGTTGTAATACTATTATCAGCACTTTGGGACTTGGGCAACCGTCAAGTGAAACGAATATTTTTAGTGAATCCACAAAAAATATTTTGTTGGCAATGACCAATCACCAAATTCAACGTTACATCGTTATAACGGGTTTGAACGTAAATACTCCTTTCGATAAAAAAAGCCCCAAAACGCAATTTGCAACGGATTGGATGTACGCTAATTACCCCAAAACAACGGCAGACAAGCAAACTGAATATGATATTTTGTCGAGCAGTAATGTTGATTGGACTCTGGTTCGTTTGCCTTTAATCGAACAAACCGATGAAAAAGGGAATATAAAAGTCAGCTTGGAGGATTGTCTGGAAGATAAAATTAGTGCCACCAACTTAGCAGAGTTTCTTATTGAACAATTAACGGATGACAGGTTTATAAAACAGGCTCCGTTTATCGCAAATAGTTAATAGAGGTGTTAGGATTTGGGTTTTAGAGGTTAGAATATGCGACAATTTATGTACTTAAACGAACAACTAAAATCTAAATTCTGACAACTATTTTTAAATTTTAAAATATGAAGACAATTAAACTTTTGGCAATATTAGGACTTTGGAGTCTGAGTATCATGGGCTGTTCTGAAAAAGTAGAAACCACGCCCACGCCCGTAACACCAACGACTCCAATTACGCCAAGCACTCCCACGACAAGTTTTTTTACTGACCCAACCATGAAGAAAGCCAATTTGGTTTCGGTAAGTTTTGCAAGCGACCAAATATTGTATGCCTTCGGAAATGATGCCAGTAAGGGATATTTATTTAAAAGTACAGATTTGGGGAAAACTTGGACAGAAGTTAAGTTTAGCGATGCAAATCCAATCATGCAGTCGGTAAGTTTCAAAGATGAAAAAGTGGGTATTTTAAACGGTAAAAATGTTTTAGGAACAATTGATGGAGGAACAACTTGGACGCTCATTTCTCGTCCTACTGATGCACAACAAACTGTATATCCCAAAAGTCAAGAAGGACTTATTTTAATGCGACTATATGATAATTTTCATAGTAAAAAATATACGGAAGTTCATTCAATAAATACCGCTAATTTGAGTCATTTCAATTATGTTACGCTTGGAGGGTATATCAATGATGTTCATTTTTTGAAAGATAAATTAGGGATTTTTGTAGGAGAAGTAGGTGCAATTGATGTGATTCTGGCAAAGGCAGACGGTACGTATGATTACATTGACCAAGTAAAGCCTGTATCCGAAGATTTACTTTCTGTATATTTGATAAGTGATAAAAAGGCATTTGTTGGAGGTAAAAACAGCACTTTTTTGAAGACGGTTGATGGTGGAATCAATTGGACGGTTATCAAAACGGGGGTTGCTGGAGATGTATCAAAATTAGCTTTTCAGACTGAAAATTTAGGTTACGGAATTGTGGTAGATGGTGCAAAAACTAATCTTTACAAAATAGAAGATGCAGGTACAAAATGGACAAAAATTACCACGCCAGACACGGCAATTTTCAATGATTTAAAGATAAATTCTCAAGGCAAAGCCATTGCCGTTGGGAAGGATGGAGGGGTTTATTTGTTTTGAGAGCAAAGTAACATAGACTTTAGTCTGTTTATATTTCAAAACAGACTAAAGTCTGTGTTACGATTACTTACTAATCTCCAACATCGCCTTCAATGCTTTCAATGCAGGAACACGAACTTCTTCTGCTACTTGAATCTCTGGCAATTCATAGAACATTGCATTGTATAATTTCTCCATCGTGTTCATTTTCATGTAAGGACATTCAGAACAAGCACATGAGTTTTTCTCGTTGGCAGGAGCAGGAATTAGTTTTTTATCAGGAACAGAAGCTTTCATTTTGTGTAAAATACCTGCTTCGGTTGCCACGATAAATTCTTGACAATCAGATGTTTTTACGAAATTTAATAAGGCAGTTGTTGAACCCACAAAATCTGCTTGCGATAAAATTACTTCCTTACATTCTGGGTGAGCAATCAATAACGCATTCGGATTTTCCTCTTTCGCTTTTTTGAGTTTTTCCAAAGAAATATCAATGTGAACGATACAAGCACCTTCCCAAAGAATTAAATCACGACCCGTTTTCTTGGCAACATAACGACCTAAATTGGCATCTGGAGCAAAGATAATTTGCTTGTCCGCAGGAATAGATTCTACCACTTTTACCGCATTGGACGACGTACAAATAATATCCGTCATTGCCTTAATATCAGCCGTACAGTTGATATAACTTACTACAACGGCATCAGGATATTTTGCTTTGAAAGCCGCAAATTCTTCTTTCGGAGCGGCATCTGCTAATGAACAACCTGCATTCAAATCTGGAAGAACCACTTTTTTATTTGGGTTCAAGATTTTAGCGGTTTCGCCCATAAAATGTACGCCACAGAAAACAATCATGTCAGCATCGGTTTTCTCAGCAGCTTGTGCCAATCCGAGACTGTCGCCCAAATAATCGGCAATATCTTGAATTTCAGCATCTACATAATAGTGAGCCAAAATCACGGCATTTTTTTCTTTTTTTAATTTCAAGATTTGTTCTTTCAAATCTTCACCTTTGAAAGGCACTGAACGGCTCACGTAGCCAACTCGTTGTGATTCTTCTAATAAATTCATGTTCTATGTTTTTGGCACGCAGATGACGCAGATTCTTTCAGAAACGCAGATTTTCGCAGATTCTTTTCTACAATTTGTTGGGATATTTCAGAAGTAGATTTTTTAATCCAAAACAATCATTCAAATCCCATTTTTTTAATCCGTGAAAATCTGTGTTACCGAAGGCATCTGCGTCATCAGCGTGCCATTTAAACCCCTAATACGCTTTTAAACTCAAATCTAAACTATTCACATGATGTGTCAAAGCACCGCATGAAATATAATCTACACCACATTCGGCATATTCACGAATGGTGGTTTCGTTGATTCCTCCCGATGCCTCGGTCATGAATTTCCCATCAATCATTTTTACGGCTTCACGAAGATTTTCAAAGGAGAAATTATCCAACATGATGCGGTCAACTTTCCCAATTTCTAAAACCTGACGTAATTCATCAAGGTTTCTGACTTCAATTTCTATCTGTAAGTCACGCCCAGTAGATTTTAAATAGTCAAGTGCTTGATTGATAGCATTATAGATGCCGCCTGCATAGTCTACATGATTATCTTTTATCAAAATCATATCGAACAAAGCATAACGGTGATTGACCGCTCCACCAATTTTACAAGCCCATTTTTCACACAATCTGAAATTTGGAGTGGTCTTGCGAGTATCCAATAATTTGGTATTTGTGCCTTCCAACAACTTCACCATTGAAGCCGTGTAAGTAGCAATGCCCGACATCCGTTGCATACAATTTAGCACCAAACGTTCCGCTTTGAGAATGGACTGCGACGAACCTGCCACCGTCAAAACGATTTCACCTTTTGTGATAAAAGCACCGTCTTGCAAAATGGTTTTTACTTGTAAATTAGGGTCAACTTCGGCAAAAATCATTTTAGCTAATTCTACACCCGCCAAAATACCCGTATCTTTCACCAAAAGCCTCGCCCGCCCTGTGGCAGTGCTTGGAATGGTAGAAAGTGAAGTATGGTCGCCATCGCCCACATCTTCGTGCAGGGCGGTTTGGATAAAGTTTTTAATGTATGTTGGTTCTAAGTAATTGAACATTTTGTTTCGCTTTGAAAATGGGTAATATTACAGTTTTGTATATATGTTGAAAAGCTAAAATCGGTCGTTGGCTTGTAAATCAACGACCAATTTATTTGCTACTATTTCTATAATTCTAAAAGATTTGTTGCTCAAAAATAACGGTTTAAATTCAAGTTGTTCAGACAAATTTAGTATTATTTTCAGATTAATAAATTATCAAATTTGCAATTTTAACTGCCATTTCTTTTAAAAGTACAAAATTCGATGTAACTTTGTCTTGCAAATAACACTATCAACGCTATTTGCCATGTTAGACTCATCGAAGTTCCTTTTTGAAGCCCTTACTTATGACGACGTGCTTCTCCTTCCTGCTTATTCTGAAGTCCTTCCTCGTGAAGTTACTACTCAAACACGACTGACCAAGAACATTACTCTTAATATTCCAATTCTTTCTGCTGCAATGGATACCGTTACTGAAGCTGCTTTGGCAATTGCTATGGCTCAAAATGGTGGTATCGGAATTATTCACAAAAATATGACAATTGCTCAACAAGCAGAGCAAGTTAGAAAAGTGAAACGTTCAGAGTCGGGAATGATTATTGACCCAATAACTTTGACAGTTGGTAAAACGCTCGGAGATGCTCATAAAATTATGCGTGAATCGAAAATTGGAGGTATTCCAGTGATTGATGAAAATGGCAAGTTAATCGGTATTTTAACCAATCGTGATTTACGTTTTCAGAGAGATATGTCTCGTCCCGTTACGGAAGTGATGACTACCGAAAATTTGATTACCGCTAAAAAAGGAACTTCTTTAGATGATGCAGAAGTTATCCTTCAAGAATATAAAATTGAAAAATTACCAATTGTTGATGAAGCATATAAACTTATCGGATTGGTAACTTACAAAGATATTATTAAAAGAAAAAGCCACCCAAATGCTTGTAAAGACCCATTGGGACGTTTAAGAGTTGGGGCGGCAGTTGGGGTAACACCTGATTTACTCGACCGTGTTGCGGCATTGGTAAATGTTGGCGTTGACGTAGTAAGTATTGATACAGCACACGGACATTCAAAAGGTGTAATTGATGCTTTGAAATCAGTGAAAAAAGCATTCCCAAGTTTAGAAGTAATGTGCGGAAACGTAGCAACGGGTGCAGGAGCAAGAGCCTTAGCCGAAGCAGGTGCTGATGCCGTGAAAGTAGGCGTAGGGCCGGGAAGTATTTGTACAACTCGTATCATTGCGGGTGTAGGAATGCCACAATTATCAGCCGTTTATGAAGCTGCAAAAGCCGTTGCTGATTTAGATGTACCAATCGTAGCCGATGGTGGAATTCGTTTCTCGGGCGATATTGTAAAGGCAATTGCTGGTGGTGCAAGTTCAATCATGGTAGGTTCAATGTTGGCAGGAACTGACGAAGCTCCAGGTGAAGTTGTTTTATACGAAGGACGTAAGTTTAAATCGTATCGTGGAATGGGTTCTGTGGAGGCAATGGAAGATGGTTCAAAAGACCGTTATTTCCAAGATGCAGAAGACGATATTAAAAAATTAGTACCAGAAGGAATTGTTGGACGTGTACCGTTCAAAGGTTCAGTTTCGGAAATTATTTACCAAATGGTAGGTGGTTTAAAAGCAGGTATGGGATATTGCGGAGCTGGTTCTATTGATGCTTTGAAAAAGGCTCAGTTTGTAAAAATCACTTCGGCAGGTGTGAAAGAAAGTCACCCGCACGATATTTCAATCTCAAAAGAAGCACCAAATTATAGCTCTAAATAGGTGTTGGTGGTTAGGGATTAGGGTTTAGTGGAAAATAGAAGTTCCAGCCCTAATTCCTAACCCCTAACTCCTAACCCCTAAAATATGGCAAAGGAGAAAATAGAAAAACACATAGAAATCAGGAATCGGAGGGCATCTTTCGAGTACTCTTTTCTGGAAAAATATACGGCTGGAATTATGCTAATGGGAACAGAAATTAAGTCCATTCGTCAAGGGAAAGTAAACTTGACTGATGCTTATTGTTTGTTTTTAGGAGAAGGATTGTATATCCGTCAAATGAATATTTCTAAGTACAACGAAGGAACGCATTACAATCACGAACCTTTGCAAGATAGAAAATTATTATTAACCAAACGTGAATTACGCAAACTCCAAAACAGTTTGAAAGACGTGGGCTTAACAATAATTCCTACCCGAATGTATATTTCTGAGCGTGGTTTTGCCAAAATAGAAATTGCCTTAGCGAAAGGTAAAAAACTCTATGATAAACGAGATTCTATTAAAGAAAAAGACGTGAGACGAAGTATGGAAAGAGAGTAAACGGATTAGCGATTTATCGTTTCAACGTTAAAAATAAAAGGTGTTTTCAGATTTTTTGAAAGCACCTTTTATTTTTAATAGAATTTTAAATGTTATCTGGCAACACCATGATGCAATGAATAGACAAATAAGCCACCTTTTACCAATTTCTCAGTTACCAATAACTAATCACCACTTAATTTCTATCGCCAGAAACAGCACTTCCTCCCTTTAAATCCACAGGTACCCCATCTACTAAATACCCCGTAATTCTGATTTCTGTTCTGCGGTTCATAGCGTGTTCGAGTTCGGTACAAGCCACGCCGTCATCACATTTATTCAATAATTTGGTTTCTCCGTAGCCTTTTGCTGATATTCTATTTGAAGGAATTTTTCCTTTTTCGATGATATATTTAACGGCGGCTTCGGCACGTTTTTGAGAAAGTTTTAAGTTGTAATCATCGCTCGCCCGTGAGTCCGTATGTGAGCCTAATTCAACCACAATGTTAGGATTATCTCTTAAAATCTGAACTAAATTGTCCAATTCTTTCGCTGCATCTGGACGAATATCCCATTTATTAAGGTCGTAGCGAATATTTTCAATTTTGAAAGAATCATCAATATTGATTTTCTTTAATGTAATTGCTCCTTCTACCAAATCAATGCCGTTCGACTGTTTTGAAACATTTTCGATACTCATTCCTGATACACAAAACACCTTTTTAGGGTCTTGTAAATAACAGGCAGCATTAAAATTTCCTCTACGACTCATGTATCGAGTGCGTTGTCCTAAAATATCGTAGTCATTCCCTTTTTCAAGCATAAAAGTGGCATAACCGTTCATGACAACGGCTGAGTCGGCTAATTTCTTTTTAGTAAGATTATAAAGTTTGATGTAAGTTCCTTCTAAATCGTCTCTGGTGTCGAAGTCATACGCTCTGATTTGAAGTTGATATTTTTTGATGGGTTCAGTGGTTTTTACTTGAGCGATAATGCCCTCACTATTTAAAAGAAAGAAAAAAAAGAAGAGCAAGACGATATTTTTCATAATTTAGGACTGATTTTTGATAATTTAGCATTTAAAATTCAAACGAAAAATATACATTTTGTGATGTGTATTTCGTTTTAAATTTTGACAAAGTTGTACGAGTTTTGACGTTTTAGAAACAAATTACCGAAAATTTTCTTTATAAAATAAATATCTTAATGAAAGATACCATGAAAAATATACTGCTAATCTTATTGATATCAACTGCTTTTTTTTTACAAAGTTGTGATGAACGAATTACGCCAAATAGCAATACGCCCGAAGTTGTACCTCCCACCAAGACTGAATTATTAACATCGCAAGCTTGGCAATACAATGAAGTAGTAATTAGAGGTGGAACTAAAACCGTAGTACAGTTTTCTCGTCCTAATTCCATAGGTTTATCGTCTGAATTTAGTACAGTGCTAACGACTTATAAAGCCGATGGTACTTATTCGAGTTCAGCCAGCAGTGGTACAACAACTGGAAGATGGCAATTTCTTGCTGATGAAACCCAAATAGCTCTTACAAATGCCAATGGGAAAAGACAAGTTTTTGATATTTCTATACTTAGCAAAGAAAAATTCGATTATACACAAACGACTAAAAAGTCTGATTTTGGTGATGAGAGCCTTTGGGCATTATTTTTATCTCAATATGGTTTGCCTACAACGTCTACGGAAGTAGTAGTGGCTATTTCAACAATTCCTAAATGATTATAAACAAGCGTAAAATCATAGAAAGCCCTGTAAGATTTCAAAAATCTTGCAGGGCTTTTTCGTATATTTGCATTAAAAATAACCGTAAATAAGAAATATGCAACACGATATTGTCGTAATTGGTGGAGGAATTGTTGGCTTGGCTACTGCTCTCAGAATCAAGGACCAACGCCCAGATATGAAGATTTTAGTGCTTGAAAAAGAACGTGAAGTAGCCGTACATCAGACAGGAAATAACTCAGGCGTTATTCACTCTGGACTATATTATAAACCTGGTTCTTTGAAGGCAACCAATTGTATTCAAGGTTATCATCAATTGATTGATTTTTGTCAGCAAGAAAATATTCCCTACGAAATCACAGGAAAAGTGGTTGTGGCAACGAAAGAAGAACAACGCCAACAATTGGACAATCTTTATGTGCGTGGACAACAAAATGGTTTGGAGGGAGTTCGTAAAATTTCTCCTGCCGAAGTAAAAGAATACGAACCTTACGTGGCGTGTGTGGAAGGAATGTGGGTGCCTCAAACGGGTATTGTTGACTATAAAGTAGTTTGCCAACGCATGGCAGATAAATTGCGTACTTTGGGAGTAGATTTGCAATTTGGCGAAAAAGTAACTGGTGTAACGAAAGGACATACTTTGTCAATCGTGAAAACTGAATATAATACTTACGAAACCAAATTGGTCATCAATTGTGCGGGATTGTATTCTGATAAAGTGGCTCAAATGTCGCAGGATAGACCAATTGATGTAAGAATTGTTCCTTTTCGTGGCGAATATTTCAAGATTCGTCCAGAAAAACATTATTTGGTGAAAAACCTAATCTATCCTGTACCAGACCCTAATTTTCCATTCTTGGGCGTACACTTTACCCGTATGATGCGTGGAGGAATTGAGGCAGGACCAAATGCCGTTTTAGCATTCAGAAGAGAGGGTTACAAGAAAATGGACATCAACGCCAAAGAATTGTGGGAAACCCTCACTTGGGGTGGATTTCAGAAAGTGGCAGCAAAATATTGGGAAACAGGTTTGGGCGAAATGTACCGCAGTTTCTCGAAAGCCGCATTTACCAAAGCTTTACAAGAATTGATTCCAGATATTCAAGAATCTGACCTTATCGAAGGCGGTGCGGGTGTAAGAGCCCAAGCCTGCGACCGTACTGGTGGACTTTTGGACGATTTCTCAATCATCGAAGACGAAAAGGTAATCAATATTTTGAATGCTCCATCTCCAGCGGCAACGTCCTCATTATCAATTGGAAAGACGGTGGCGGAAATGGCTTTGAGACGGTTTTAGATTTTAGTAGAGACAAGGCACTGCCTTGTCTCCATCAATGTTTTTATTTAAGGTGTTTCTATCTGTATCATATTTTGATTGATTTTCCAGACACTGCCTTGTCTCCATCAATGTTTTTATTTAAGGTGTTTCTATCTGTATCATATTTTGATTGATTTTCCAGGCACTGCCTTGTCTCCATCAATGTCCTTATTTAAGGTGTTTCTATCTGTATCATATTTTGATTGATTTTCCAGGCACTGCCTTGTCTCCATCCATGTTCTTATTTAAGGGAAAAAACAGAATTGAGTACAGCAACGGATGCCTCAACGAATGTAGATTTTCGAGAATATGTCCTTCTCCATTTCAACTTAATTAGATAGTCTCTTTAGACAAGGCAGTGCCTTGTCTCTACTAAAAATGCACTGCTCTGTATTTCCTAAAATTCTAAAACTCCATGCAAACCCTCCCTTTTTACATCGTCGATGTATTCGCTGAAAATAAATATCAAGGCAATCAATTAGCCGTTTTTGAGCATGACAACTCATTGACTTCTGAAACGATGCAAGCGATTGCTAAAGAAATCAATTTTGCCGAAACCACTTTTATTAATACTCAAACTTCAACATCAGAAAGCTACGATGTTCGTATTTTCACGACGGAGCAAGAAATTCCTTTTGCAGGACATCCGACTTTGGGAACGGCTTTTGTGGTTCGTGAACAGATTATCAAACAGCCTGTAAATCAGACTATTTTGAATTTAGGCGTGGGTAAAATTCCCGTTGATTTTGTCGAAGATAAACTTTGGATGCAACAGATTAATCCAATTTTTGGGAATGAATATTTAGCTGATGAATTAGCAGATATTTTAGGGTTTCAAGTAGAAGATCTGTTTTCAGAATTCCCAATTTTAGAAGTTTCTACGGGATTGGCATTTTTGATTATTCCTGTAAAAAGTCTTTTGGCAATTCAAAATATGAAGCCCAATGCTGAGAAAATTTTAGACTTTTTGTTGAAACACAAATTATACAAAACCAATCATCCATCGGGTAAATCCATGAATTTCTTTGTGTTTACGAAAGAAACATATTCTGCTGAAAATCAATTAAATGGACGGATGTTTTTAATAGAAGACGGAAAGTTAATTGAAGATTCAGCCACAGGAAGTGCCAATGGTTGTTTGTTGGGATATTTATTGAAAACCAATTTTATGGGAACAGATTCCGTGAAAATTTCGGTAGAGCAAGGCTACGAAATTCCAAGACCTTCGATTTTGTACCACGATGGACAAAAAATCTCAGAAACAGAATTTAGTATTAGAATAGGAGGGAAGGTGCAATGGGTTTCTAAAGGGGAGTGGATTTTGTGATTTTTTTATAACTTTACGAAAAATCAATATTTAAAATGTCTAAATATATCAATCCATATACCGATTTTGGGTTTAAGAAACTCTTTGGTGAAGAAGCCAACAAGGATTTATTGATTGATTTTCTGAATCAATTACTGCCTGACTATCATCAAATAGCAACACTGACATTTAGAAATAATGAAAATCTGTCTGAATTTGCTTTTGAACGGAGTGCTATTTTTGATATTCATTGTGAAGCACAAAGCGGAGAGCGGTTTATTGTAGAAATGCAGAAAGCAAAGATTAATTTCTTTAAAGATAGGTCTTTATTTTATACTACATTTCCAATTAGAGACCAAGCAAAAAAAGGCAATGAGTGGGATTTTCGGTTAACGCCCATTTACATGATTGCCATTTTAGACTTTTTATATGATGAAGAAGCTGAAAAGCAAAAATTCTTACGTTCAGTAGCTCTAAAAGACCAAGATGGAGAATTGTTTTATGATAAATTGCATTTCAAATTTATTCAAATGCCGTTGTTTAATAAAGCTGAAAATGAGTTAGTTACGCATTTCGATAAGTGGATATACTTTTTGAAAAATTTAGCTTCGTCGAATGATATTCCTGATATTTTAAGAGAACCCATTTTTGAAAAAGCTTTCCACGAAGCAGAAATTGCAGCAATGACTTCTGGTGAATATGATAATTATCAAAAGAGTTTAATGAAATATATTGAAATAAGAGAAGTTGTAAATACGGCTGTAAATAGTGCTGTGAAGAATGCAGAAAAGGATAATGCTAAGAAAATAGCTAAGGATTTAAAAAGATTAGGCGTTACCAAAAATATTATTGTAGAATCGACAGGTTTGTCAGAAAAGGAAATTGATGATTTGTAAAACAAAAAAGCCCCTAAAAAATTAATTTTAGGGGCTTTTTATTATCCTTTCAACCTCGTAATCATTTCTTCCAAAGCCTTAATTTTCGACTCGGCATCGGCTAATTTTTGGCGTTCTCTTTCTACTAATTCTGGTTTGGCATTTGCCACAAAACGCTCGTTGGCAAGTTTGGCTTCAGTAGCTTTTTTGAAACCTAAATTGTATTCCAAATCCTTTTGAGCGGCTTCTAATTCTGCTTCAATGTCGATTTCTCCCTCAAGAGTAATAAAGAATTCATCCGATTTTACCACGAATGAAATTGCTCCGTCTAATTTGTCAGAAACGTAACTAATTGTCTCCGTATTCGCCAATTTTTCAATAATTGATTCGATGTTTTCGTAGCGTCCTTTATTGTCCGTTTTAATAGCCAATGGCAAAGCAATTTTCGGAGAAAGTTGTTTGGCATTGCGTGTCTCACGAATTTTTGAAACTAATTCAAACATCACGTCAAAACTTGCCAAAAGCTCAGTATTCACGTTTCCGCCCGTTGGGAAGGTTGCTCTACAAATACTTTCACCTTCACTGCGTTGTGCCAATGCTTGCCAAATTTCTTCGGTAATAAATGGCATATATGGATGCAGCAAGCACATCAATTTTTCAAAAATCTCAATAGTTCCGTCAAACGTAGCTTTATCGATTGGTTGCTCGTAAGCAGGTTTGATAATTTCAAGATATTTTGAACAGAAATCGTCCCAAACTAAATTATACAACGATAATAACGCATCCGAAATTCTGAATTTCGAGAAATGGTCTTGAATCT
Source organism: Arcicella sp. LKC2W (assembly GCF_034931005.1). Lineage (NCBI taxonomy): Bacteria > Pseudomonadati > Bacteroidota > Cytophagia > Cytophagales > Flectobacillaceae > Arcicella > Arcicella sp. LKC2W. The sequence continues at coordinate 65,707 of NZ_JAYGIN010000011.1, read as the reverse complement.
CCGCAATTGTTTGATTAATTCGAGCATTGAACCAATCAATCGCCAATTTATTGCTTTCAATTGGAGCTTGTTCCGTAACCGTCCAACCTTCTACCAAACGATACGCATTCCAGATTTTATTACAGAAATTACGTCCTTGTTCAATTAATTTATCATCATAAAGTAAGTCGTTACCTGCTGGTGCAGAGAACAACAACCCAGAACGAACTCCGTCCGCCCCAAACTTCTCAATTAATTCTAATGGGTCAGGTGAATTGCCCAACGATTTAGACATTTTTCGTCCTTGTTTATCTCGAACGATACCTGTCAAATACACATTGCGGAAAGGTAATTCTCCACGCCATTCGTATCCCGCAATAATCATACGAGCTACCCAGAAGAATAAAATATCTGGGCCCGTTACTAAATCATTGGTTGGATAATAATATTTAATGTCTTCATTGTCAGGATTTTCGATGCCATCAAAAACTGAAATTGGCCATAACCACGACGAAAACCATGTATCCAAAACGTCTGGGTCTTGGGTTAAATCTTCCTCGGTTAAGGCAAATAACTGCATTTCGTGTTGTGCTTTACGCAAGGCTTCACGCTTGGTTTTTGCCACGATAACCGTTCCGTCTTGTAGGTAAAACGCAGGAATTTGTTGTCCCCACCACAACTGGCGACTGATACACCAATCATGTACATTTTCCATCCAAGAACGGTAGGTATTCTTGAATTTTGAAGGATACAATTTGATGTCATCATTCATTACGTGTTCCAAAGCAGGTTTTGAAAGTTCTTCCATCTTCAAAAACCACTGCAATGACAATTTCGGTTCGATAACCGCACTTGTACGCTCAGAGGTTTTTACGATAGATTTGTATTCTTCCATTTTTACCAAATATCCTGCTTCTTCCAAATCTTTAACGATATTTCTACGAGCAGCAAAACGGTCTTGACCTACATAAAGAACGGCTTTTTCATTCAAGAATCCAGCGTCATCCAAAATGTCAAGAACGGGTAATTTATGCTTAATTCCCAATTCGTAGTCATTCAAATCGTGGGCAGGCGTTACTTTCAGGCAACCCGTACCAAAATCCATCGTTACGTATTCATCAGTAATTACTGGAATTTCACGATTTAATAAAGGAATCGAAACTGATTTTCCATGATAAGCCATATAACGTTCATCATTTGGATTCACACAAATAGCTGAATCCGCCATAATTGTTTCTGGACGAGTGGTGGCAATGGTCAAAAACTCACCTTCGCTACCCACAATTGGATATTGTAGATAGTAAAGTTTCGCCATGATTTCCTTCTCGATAACTTCTTCGTCCGAAAGAGCCGTTTTTCCGAGTGGATCCCAGTTGACCATTCTTACGCCACGATAAATTTGTCCTTTGTTGTAAAGACGAACAAAAGTGTCAATAACTGCTTCATAAAGAGATGGTTCCATCGTGAAGCGAGTTCTGTCCCAATCGCAAGAAGCACCGATTTTTTGTAATTGTCCAAGGATAATTCCGCCGTATTTATCTTTCCATTCGTGTGCATATTTCAAGAATTCTTCACGAGAAATATCCTTTTTCTCAATCCCTCTTTCCTTTAACATCGCCACCACTTTTGCTTCCGTTGCAATCGACGCATGGTCAGTTCCAGGTACCCAACAAGCCTCTTTGCCTTCCATACGAGCCTTGCGAATAAGCACGTCTTGGATGGTATTGTTCAACATGTGTCCCATGTGAAGCACGCCCGTAACATTTGGCGGAGGAATGACTATTGAATAAGGTTCCTTGTCAGGGTTCGGTTTTGACGCAAAGTGTTTATTTTCAAGCCAGTATTGATACCATTTGGCTTCAATGTCTTGTGGAGCGTATGTTTTTGAAATCATTTGTTTGAAAGTATTATGTATTACGTACAAAGTATTAAGCGAAAACAATCCATGATTTATGTATTCAAGAAGGCTATCTGTGGAAACGTCTTGATACTTAATACCGAGCGACTGTCGCCTGATACTTAACACTTTTGTAGGACTGCAAAGATAAGGAATTTGAAGGAAAGGCTTTGAGGGTTTTTGCATAAATGATAGATAGAGGGTTTTTACTATGTTTGTACTGACAAAGCCCCTTGCGACATTCAATAAATTCTTGTATGTTTGTAATGATAGGTTTTAGGTATTTGTTGCGGCAGGCGTTCCTGTTAGTTTTAGTCATTAGATTATTAATAATTCTTTTGCTAACCCTAATCCCCAACACCTATTCCCTAATTCCTAAACTAAAATGGCTCTCCTCAACGAAACTATTGCTTGGCTCATGAAAAGGCGGTTGCCCCGTATCCAGTCGTTTATGGAACGACCGATGGAGACGCAGGAGCAAATGTTTTGGAATTTAATCCAGTCGGCAATGTTGACGGAATGGGGTAAAAAGTACCATTATCATACTATCAGTTCTATCAAAGATTTTCAAGAGCGTGTTCCCATTTCTACCTACGAAAATCTTTACCCGTACATAGAGCGTATGATGCGGGGCGAACAGGAAATTCTGTGGCATTCCGACATTCAGTTTTTTTCAAAATCTTCTGGTACCACCAACGCACGAAGCAAGTTTATTCCTGTTTCCAAAGAAACCCTCGACGATTGTCACTTTATGGGAGGAAAAGACATGATGACGCTTTTGGTTGCTAATAAACCCGATACCGAAGTTTTTGCAGGGAAAGGACTTTCTATTGGTGGAAGCTTGTATTCTAATGAGTTGAATTCCAGGAGTTTATTGGGAGATGTGTCGGCAGTGGTGATGAAAAACCTCCCGATTTGGGCTCAATTAATTCGCACGCCGTCTTTGGATGTTGCTTTGATGGACGTTTGGGAAGAGAAAATCCAAAAGATGGCAGAAGTTACTTCCCAAGAAAACGTAACCAGTATTTTGGGCGTACCTACTTGGACATTGGTGTTGATTGAGAAAGTTTTAGAAATAACAGGCAAACAAAATATCCTTGAAGTTTGGCCAAATTTCGAGTTTTTTATTCACGGGGCAGTAGCTTTTCAGCCTTACCGTGAAATGTTTGCTAATCAAATTTTTCCTTCAAAATCAATAAGTTATCTCGAAATATATAATGCTTCGGAAGGTTTTTTTGGAGTGCAAGACGATTTTGCTCGTCCCGACGAAATGCTTTTGATGTTGGATTATGGTATTTTCTACGAATTTATTCCGATGGAAGAAATTGACAATGAAAACCCGAAAACATTAACACTCGACGAAGTAGAATTGCATAAAAACTACGCCATCGTGATTTCTACCAATGCTGGTTTGTGGCGTTATAAAATTGGAGATACTGTCAAATTTACTTCCAAATACCCGTACCGAATCAAGATTTCAGGACGAACAAAACACTTCATAAATGCCTTTGGCGAAGAACTTATCATAGAAAATGCCGAGCGTGCCATTACTCGTGCCTGCGAAGCAACAGGGGCAGTTTTGACCGACTACACCGCTGGCCCTGTGTATATGAACGACCGCCAACAAGGTTGCCACGAATGGATAGTCGAATTCTCACAAGAACCTGATAATCAAGAAGTTTTTGATAAGGTTTTAGACGAAACCCTCCGAGAAATCAACTCCGATTACGATGCCAAACGCTACAAAGACATGGTGTTGAAATCCCCAAAAATTAACGTTGTACCACACGAAACTTTTTACACATGGATGCGAAGCCGAGGAAAATTAGGCGGACAACACAAAGTACCAAGACTAAGCAATTCAAGAGAATTTGTTGAAGAAATTTTGTTGGTGGCTAAGGAGGTTTGGGTATGAGGACAATTTATCTAAAAGATAATACTCAACAAACACATTGTAAACATTCTATTATTCAATAGATGATAAGATCTGCATTATCTTTGTTTTTACTAATGGCAATATACTTTTTGATAATTTAAATACCTCTGTACTTCCAATATCAGGGGTACCATCTTTGGAAAAGTAATTTTTCTCAGCATTTTTGATTGCATTTTCAATATAAATAGGGTGTCTTCGAGAATCGAAACCGCCTGATATTGATTTGTTTACCAATTCTTTCCAACCAAAGCAGTATTCATTTTCTTCGAAAAGAGGATTTTCTGATTGTAAATGATAGTAGAGCCAAACTTCAAAGCAAGGACTACTTTGAGCTAAAAACCAACTTTCCGTTTCTTCACAATAGTTTCTTACTTCTTCTATTTGAGATTTTCTTGACTCACCTTTGTCTTTATCTGTATCTAAAACTATCCATACTTCATCATTTTCTTGAAAAGAGTATTTGGGATTAAGATTTTCCTCTGTTGCAATAATACATTTCTTAGCAATATTTAATAACCCTAAAGGAGAATTATTTTCATTGTTTCCAAGTTTATATACTTCAACTTTTATTCGAGAATCCATTCCTTTGAAATATCCAAAGTATTGAAATTCTCGTTTAGCACCTTCTCCAAAAATGTAAATACTTTTAGCTTCCCGTGTAGGTGTTTCTCTCACAAAAAGCCTGTTAGTTAATATCATATTTGTGCCAATTTAAATCTTCTAAATTTCCTAAAAATGGAATTGAACCATATCGACCGTTTAAGTATCCTTTTCTTATATCTATTGTTTTATGCTCTTTAAAATCACTTAATGAATACAAATCCGTAGAACCATTATCATCTTTTTCTGTAAACCAGATTTCATCTTGTCTGAATATTTCCTGATCTAATAAATTTGATTCGTGCGTTGTGAAAATTAATTGCCCTTTCGTTTCGGTATCTAAGGAGAATTTTTTTAACAATTCTTTAATTAGTAAAGGATGAATACTTCTTTCTATCTCATCAATAACAAATACTTTATTTTTGGTAATTACATCCCTAAATGCTGGTACAAAGTCAAGTAATCGTATTGTTCCATCTGATTCTTCCTCTAATCCAAAGATAGCTATATTGCCATTCTTTCCAGTATGTTCTAAATTAAGACTTTTAACCCATATTTTACCGTCTTCCTCAACTACAATTAACTCTTCTGCTCCGACACTTCTTAAACCAACCATTTTTATGGGAGAGTCATGTACAGCCTTTGTAAGTTCCTCAATTTTTTTTTCATCATCTTCACCAAAAAAATCATTTAGCTCTTTTTTCTCAGATATTAACCTTGTAATACCAATATTAAAAGAACACATTATATCTTCTGCATAATTTTTAAATGATGTGTCTTTATCAATTTTATGAGCTAAAGCACTTGGTCGAGAATCGGGGGTAATTATTTGTAGTGTTTCGTCAAACCATTGATAAGCTTTTTTGACATTTTTTAAATGCTTATTTTCTCTATTTGATAATAGCCTTAAGACAGGTTTGTTTGGTTTGATAAATTCTTCAAGTAATATAGATTTTAATAATTGACTTTTTTCATCTTCTTCAAATTCTTTTAAAAAGGTGATTTTCGTATTCTCATTTTCATCAGTTTTACGTTCAAAAATAAGATTATCTGGTTTTAGCCCTAAACCTGATACATATAATTCTTCTGTAGATATGATACTATCAATAAGTTCAATTCCATAATAAAAAGGAGTATCGTCTTGAATATATTCTATAGCAAAAGTTTGCTTTTTTTTGTTAGAATTTTTATTAAATTTAAATTGAGTATTTTTTAATTTAAAAGGAATAGCTTCTTTAGTAATTAGTTTTTGAAAAAGGCTTAATGATTTTATTAAATTTGATTTGCCTGATCCATTTGCACCATAAATAGAAGAAGTTTTAAGAATATTAAAACCATCAATATCATATCTATGATGTTTAAGGGTTTTTAAAAGATTATTTGGAATAGTATTAAATTCCTTTCGTTCACCAAAGGAAAATAAGTTTTCAATAACTAAACGAATTAGCATGTCAATGTGATTTTTTCACGTAAGATTGAATAATTTATCAAAAATAATGAAATTTTATATATTTTTTTATCAAAACGTGATTTTATCACTCAAGCTACAATTGATATTCTTATTAATTGTAGCTTGAGTGGATAACGCAACGGTTTATATTAAGACAAATTTCAAGATTAACAAAAGAAAAAATACTTGTAGTAGTGGTCATTCTCATAGGCAAGCGACCAATGTCATTAAGTTACTCAATTCCGCCAAAGCAGAAATAAAAACAAGATAATCCAAAGTAAATCTACGAAGTGCCAATAAAAGATAATGAGGTTGATTTTCAGTTGGTTAGGAGGGTTTACGGAGTAGATAAATGACTCAACGTAAGACATTCTTTTGATGGCTTCCACGAAAATTTTGATGAGAAAAAACAAGCCAACTACAATATGCACAATGTGTAAGCCCGACAACATATAAATAAATCCTCTCGAAGTCCTGACTTCTGGACTGGCATTTTGAGTGAAAATCTCCTGCCAACCCCACAATTGCATTCCAATAAAAATTAGCCCAAGCGAAAGCGTAATTGCCATCAAAGTTCTGTAATTCAGGTATTTATCCTGCTTGAAATTCATATTGGCAAGGTGTAAAGTTAGGCTACTAATCATAATGAGAAGCGTACTCACCCAGAAAACTTGCGGAATTTCAATTTTGCCAAAACCTGCATTGGGTCTTTCTAAATTTAGGTACGAAATCATCAATCCCAAAAACATCAATCCACTTCCGAAGATTGCCGTTTGGAGCATAAATTTAAAGGGTTCTCTGCGTTGCATAATTGTAATACGAATTTGCTGATTCGTGTGTTTGCGGTGATACACGAATCAGCTGATTCGTGCTACATTTTTCCTTGCCAAACCGAATATTCGGCAAAGTTTTCTTTCAAATCTGTTTCTTGGTCAAAAAATCCGAATACTGTCGAACCCGACCCTGTCATACTTGCGTAAGCTGCTCCACTTTGGTACAGTTGGTCTTTAATCGTTTGGATAGCAGGATATTTTGGTAAAAGATGATTTTCAAAATCATTCTTTACGGTATCAATCCATTGATTGACAGGTTTTTGTAAAATTTCTCTTAAATCAACTGCTGTTTTCGTTGGCTTCACGCCTGAATAAGCTTCTGCCGTTGAAATATGAATATTTGGGTTTACCAAAACGATAAATTTCCCTGATAAATCCAACGAAATTTCGGCAAATTCATCACCCTTACCAAAGCAATATTGCGGACGGTTCTGTATGAAAAATGCACAGTCGCTACCCAATTGTCGGGCGTAGTTTTCCATTTGTTCCGTTGTAAGATGTAACGCAAAAAGGTCATTGAGAGTTTTAATTGTAAAGGCACAATCTGCCGAACCACCACCCATTCCTGCTCCAATGGGTACAACTTTGTGCAAATGAATCATCACGGGAGCGATGTCAAAATCCTGTTTTACAAGGTGATACGCTTTTAAGCATAGATTTGTTTCTGGATTTCCAGGAATTTCAATACCTGTACTTTTAAAAGATAATTTTTCAGCAGGAAGAATTTCTAAAGCGTCTGACCACCCCACAGGATAGAAACATGATTCAAGATTATGGAAACCGTCTGGACGTTTTTCGGTGATGTGCAGACCAATATTTATTTTAGCGTTTGGGAATGTTAGCATTTTTTGAAGGGGAATGGAGGAATGAGGAATGGGAGAAGAAGGAAAGAAGGGGGAAGTAAGTAAAGAGAAAGGAGAGACAATACTATTCAGACTTTCATCTTATTTACTCTTTTCTCCTCCCTTCTTTCCTTCTTCCCCTTCCTCCTATTTTACAAATCTATCAGGATAATCAGAAATTAAGCCATCAACACCGATAGCTTTCATTTCTTTCATGGCTTCAATATCATTGACTGTCCACGGCACAACTTTTACGCCTTTATCGTGGCACATTTTTACTTTTCCTATGGTTAGTTGTTTATAATACGGACTGAATATATCTGGTAAAAATCCTAATTTTTGAAAACTTGGTTCAATGCCTTCTCGTTCCACTAAAGCCGATAATGTCACCTTTTTATATTTTTTGTTTTTGAACTGTAAGTTCCAGTATTTCAAAACGTTAAAGTCAAAGCTTTGTAGGACTACTCTTTCTGGAGGAAGTTGTTTCATAATTTCCTTGTAAACTAAATCAGAAAACTCTTCAACTGTTTTAGGCTGAGAAATACCATATTCTTGTTCTTCCGATTTTATCTCGATATTATACTTGACTGGTTTCAAATGATGCTCTTTTATATAGGCTTCGCAAGCAGAAATCATATCTTTTAGAAGTGGTTTATAAGTCGCCAATTTTTGCTGTTCTGGAAATAAAACGTTCCCTCTTATCCCCGAATCATACTTTTTGATTTCATCGTAAGTCATCGTGTAAAGATTCAAACTCTTTTCTTCTGCTTTTGTTACGGGCGAGCCATCAGGTTTTGTACAGAAAAGATTATTCATGTACGGCTCGTGCGAGACAACCACTTGATTATCTTTGGAAATACAAACGTCTAATTCCAAAGTAGTTACGCCTAAATCCAATGCTTTTTTGAAAGCAGGAATTGTATTTTCGGGCATTAAACCACGGCAACCCCGATGTCCTTCGAAGTCGAATGTTTGTGCATTTACAGAATTAATCATAAAAAGAGCTATGATTGAAAAAATGAAGATTTTCATAATTTGAAATTAAAAAGGCATAAAGCTAATTTCGCCTTATGCCTGTAAATATACTTGATACAATAACGAAATAGTATTCTAAAGGTGTTCTTCTGGCAAGGCTTCCATTTCCTGTTCCTCAATTTTTTCTTCTTCAAACAACTTTGCTTCTTGAATATCTTTTAAAGTTATTTGGAAGAACTTTTGATGTACATCAAATGATGCTTCGCCACATTCCGCAGGTGATGCACAACGTTTGAATGAACCATCTTCTTGCATTTCATAAGCATTTACATTGTCTTTAAAATTCCAATATAAAATATGAATGGCTTGTTGTTTGACTTGTTGAGAATGAATTTCAAAAAGAGATTCAATTCTACGGTCGAAACTTCTCACCATAATATCTGCCGAACCTCCATAAACTTTTGGTTCGTTATTGTTATGGAAATAGTAAATTCGAGTGTGTTCTAAGAAATCTCCTACCAACGACCGCACCGTGATATTGTCAGAAAGCCCTTTTCTTTGTGGACGTAAACAGCAAATGCCACGAACAATTAACTTCACAGAAACACCCGCTTGCGAGGCTTTATACAACTCGTCAATCGTAATTTTGTCCTGTAATGAGTTGATTTTTAGGCAAATACCACTTGGTAGTCCAGCACGAGCATTGTCAGCTTCATGACGAATCATTTTTACTAAACAATTTCGCATATCTCTCGGAGCAGTAATTAAACGCTCGTAAGAATGTGGCTGAGAATGTCCAGTGATTACATTGAAAAATTCAGAAATATCTCTTGTCAAAACTTCATCAGTCGTCAAAAGTCCGATGTCAGTATAAAGTTTTGCAGTATCTTCATTATAATTTCCAGAAGATAAATGAGCGTAACTTCTTACTCTATCTCCTTCATTTCTAATGACTTGTAATAATTTTGTGTGCGTTTTTAAACCTGGAATTCCATAAATGACAAAACAACCTGCTTTTGATAATCTTTGAGCTTCACGAATATTATTTTCTTCGTCGAAACGAGCTTTTACTTCAAATAATACCGAAACGTGTTTGCCGTTTTCAGCAGCATGAAGAAGGGCATCTGCAATGCGAGAATTTTTTGAAATACGATACAAGGTAATTTTAATCGCCAAAACTTGTGGGTCTTCGGCGGCTTGTTCTAATAATTGTAGAACGGGCTCAAAATTATTGAAAGGGTGATGCAGTAAAATATCACCAGCTCTCATCGTTTCAAAAATATCTTCTGGCGTTTGGGTACTTAAGCCTAAAGCTGGTACAGGAGAACGTTGAGCGGCTTGTTTCCCTTTAAATTCTGGATGTTTAATGATTTGCCAAAAAGCAGTAAAATCTAAAAGGTTTTTGGAGAAAAAGATGCCATTTTTCTCTAATTTCCAACGTTTTAACATTACCTCCAACATCCATTCTGAACAACCCGCTTCCATTTCTACACGAGTTACTCTACCCAAACGGCGGTCTTTGATTTTTTTTCTGATTTCATCAATAAAATCTGTTTCCGAATCTTCGTGTTCGACCACATCGAAATCTCCATTTCGGGTAAGTCTGAATAATGAAACGGCTTCAATCTCAACATTTTTATAAAGTTTCCAGATTTCGTGACGGATAATCTCTTCAATCGGAACGAATAAGGTTTCGTCTTCTCGCTCGAAGATAAAGAAGCGTTTTAGATTTTGTGGAATTTGGACAAAACTAATTTTTCTATTTTCGTTTTTATCGTTGTCGCTACGTTCATTTTCACTTTTTGTAACTACCCCAAAAATTAAAGTCTTTGCCAGTAAACTCGGGAAAGTATGCGTATGGTCAAAAACCATCGGCGTGAGCATTGGGTAGATGGTACGATTGAAATACTCAAGGATTTGTTCTGTTTCTTCGCTATTCAAATCAGCGATACTTACAATTCTAAATCCGTTTTCGGAAAAATTGGGTACAATTTCTTCTTGATAAAGTCTTTGAGCTTCTTCTATAAATGCTTGTGTGGCAGCCATTAAGGTTTTTTTGAATGGCATTTCACGTAAACCAGAATAGTCGGTGCGTTCTTTTCCAAAGTCAATATAATTATACAATGACCCTACTCGGATTGAAAAGAATTCATCCAGATTAGAAGCTGTTATCGCTAAGAATTTTAGTCGGTCAAAGATATTTCTTCGTGTATCTCGTGCTTGGTCAAGTACACGTTCGTCAAATTTTAACCAACTTAAATCACGACTTATATAATCTGATTTTTCAATTACGTCATACGACTTGTTTATAACTTTTTCAAGACGGCGTTTCTCCTCTGGCGTTTGCTTAGTATTCATAAAATTATTTAAAAAAGAAAAAAGATTCCCCACGAGAGAATCTTTTGCCCTACTTCGTTTATTATATTTTGGAATCATTCCACTCATAGCCTACAAATTTACAAGATAATCTACGATGTTACATCAGAATTAAGGTTAAGAAATTGTTTCCTTTTTTGTGTTTAAATTTATGAAATTTCAAGGAATAATTCTAAAAGTGTTTTATTTTTCTATTCTTTCAATCTCTGTTTTTACTAAATCGTTGATATATCCTTCTAATTTTTTCAGACTTTCAGGTGCATGATAATAGTCCATTATCTTTTTGGTTTTCCCTTGGTCTGTAAATGAAATATAAGTGGTAGGCAAGTCGGAAATTTGAGCTGTATATTGATTTTGAAAACTGAAAAAATGTGCATTTTTAAATTTTTCTATCAAAGCTTTTACCGTGCCGTTTGAAAGTTTTTTAGATAAAATTCCTTCTTTGGCTACATATTTGAAGCCTTCATAAACAAGACTATCGTTATCAAAAACAACTACTTTATATGATGGACAAGTTCCATAGCAAGGAGTAGTTTCTACGTAAAAAATCTGCTTTGGAATAATGTTTTGGGCATTATTTGTGGTTATCCTACGAGAGCTTTTACAGGCAGTAATTGCCCATAAGCATAGTAATATTAAAGACAGTTTAATGTTCATAACTGTATAATTTCAACGTTAAATTCTTTGAAAATAGTATTTAAAATCTTGAAAATAAGGTTATTTAATGATTATATTAGGAAAAAGCTAATGGTAAACAAAAAAATTCGTTATTTTGTCATTAATTAATGGCTATTATTTTAAAACGATGAATCTAAAAAAGCTAACAGACGAACAATTAGTAGCACTTTTTATTGATACTCAGAAAAATGCTTACTTTGAGCAACTCTATGATAGGTATTCTGATAAAGTTTATCGGAAGTGTTTATCGTTTGTTAAAGACGATGCGAAAGCGGAAGACTTTACGCATGATATTTTCCTAAAATTAGTCCTCAATCTTTCATCTTACAAAGAAACTGCTAAGTTTTCAACATGGTTATATTCAATTACTTATAATTATTGTATTGACCAAACTCGTGTTTCGAAAAAATATTCGGAGGTAGGATTAGATGATAATTTTGATGCTCCCGACGACGACGACGACGCACAAATGGCAGAATTAGAAGCCCAACGCCTCAATAAAGCCATGCAACAGATTTTGCCAGAAGAGAAATCTATTTTGATGATGAAATACCAAGATGATTTGAGTATCAAAGAAATTTCAGATTCTTTGGATATTTCTGAAAGTGCCGTGAAAATGAGATTGTTACGTGCTAAAGAGAAATTGCGTAAAGTTTATCTTGAAGGTGTTTTATTCTGGGGAGTTGTCATTGCCAAATTAGTGAGTTTGTTTCTTAGAAATGATTAATATTCCTGTATAATAACCACACCATAGAAATGACAGATAACGAAAACCCTTTTAAGCTCATTGAACCTGAGGGGCAAGTTCCAGAAAGTTTAAAAAAAGCACTGGTTTCAGAAATTGATACAATCCGAAACACTTCAACACTGATTGATTTGTTTGTTGGTAATTTTATCAATACCCTTTCCGCTTCGTTTTCTGGAGGAGAAAATACGCAACAAAGTTAAAATTTAAGTAAGGGTGAATACCCTATAATTAAAACCACATAAATATTTCCTTAACTAATTACGCTAAGCCATGCCAAATATTCAAGATATTCTGATTGATACCTTCCGAAAACTCTTAGAACAACTTACAGGTTTTGTCCCTAAACTTATTGGTGCTATTATTTTACTAATTGTTGGTAAAATCGTAGCTCAACTTATTACTAAATTATTGCAGAAAGCACTTGAAAAATCAGGTTTTGATAAATTGGGTGATAAACTAAATGAAATTGATGTTATTAAGCGTTTTGGAGAACTTAAACTAAGCGTAGTTATCTCAAAAACACTTTATTATTTTATCCTTTTGGTTTTTATTACGGCTGCTACCGAAACTTTAGGCATGAAAGTGCTTACCGATATGGTGGCTTCATTAGTGAATCTTATTCCTAAACTGATTGCAGCGGCTATTATGCTTTTTGCAGGTATCATGATTGCAGATGCCTTGAAAAATGCCGTGATTAATGTTTCAAAATCTTTGAAAATTGATTCAGGGAAATTGCTGGGGAATATCGTTTTCTTCTTCTTTTTAGTGATTGCAACAATTGCTGCCTTGAAACAGGCAGGTATTGAAACCAGTTTGTTAGAATCAAGTTTCAACCTAATTATTGGTGGAATCATCTTCGCTTTCGCCGTAGGTTATGGTATGGCTTCACGTGATGTTTTATCGAATATTTTGTCAAGTTTTTATACAAAAAATAAGTTTAAAGAAGGGCAAGTAATTGCCATTGATGGCGTAAAGGGTGAAATTCTGTCGATGGATACAACCTCAATAACGTTGAGTACAGGTGAAACCCAAACGGTTTTTCCATTAAGCGTTTTGCAAAATAAACAAGTGGAACTTTTTAGTTAAGTTCCTTATCAATTGTTAAAATAAAACAGATTATCGGTACTAAACCTGACTTTATTAGTTAAAAAACATTGGGAGTATTAATTTTTTAATACTTTTACACTTTCATTTCTTCGTTTACAAGTTTATTTGAGCCTAATTAGTGCTTTTGGAAAACTGAATTCACATCAAAATATCGTCATCTGACGGACAAAAACCATTATTAAAAATCACTGCAAGGGATAGATATGTCCGTCTGTTTCATATAATTCCTTGCATAAAAAAACAGTTATTTTATGAGAAAGCAAATTTCCTTATTTGTCGCTACTGCTTTATTAATTTCGTCTAATTTATTCGCTCAAGAAGCAAAAAAAGACACCTCTTATTGGAAGAAAAAGACACAGTTTGGTTTTACAGCTAATGAAGGCGGTGTAAATAATGACTTCGCAGGTGGTGGACAAAACTCTTATGGTATCAATGCCTTTTTTAATACCAAAGGCGAATACGCCAAAGCTAAAACGACATGGGTGAATGACTTACAGTTGCAATTTGGTATAATCAATACGTATGGACAAGGCGGTACAGGAATGAGAAAAAGTATTGACCGTATTTTCTTTGATACTAAGGTTGGAAATAAATTATCAAAAACATGGTCTTTGGTAGGTGGTGCAAACTTTCAAACACAATTTGCCAAAGGTTATAAATACGGTGCAAATAAAGATGGTTCAAATATGTTGAATTCTGCTATTTTTGCTCCTGCATTCATTACCGAATATATAGGTTTGGAGTGGAAACCGAAACCGTTTTTTAATGTAGTATTTGCTCCAGGTGCATTACGCCAAACTATCGTTTCAGATGATAACGTTAGAGAAAAAGATAAAGATGGAAATATGTTGCCAGCTTATGGCGTGCCAGTAGGAAAGTCGTTACAAAACGATGTAGGTATTATGCAAATCGTAGCCAATTTTGACAAAGATGTAGCCAAAAATGTAAATCTAAAATTGCGTTATCAGATGTTTATGAATGCCAATCGTATTGCACACATAGATAATCGATTGGATGCAAAAATGGCAGCAAAAATTAACAAATATTTTAGTGCAACTGCTGATTTAATCATTTTGTATTATGATAATCAAAGCACAAAAATTCAAACAGCCCATAATTTTGGTCTTGGATTCCTTTATACGTTTTAAGAATTTTGGAATATAATTTATTGTAAACTGTTTATTCACATAATCCCCAAACAAGCTATGTTAAACGAATTTAAAAAATTTATTGCTCAAGGTAATGTCCTTGATTTGGCTGTTGCAGTTATCATTGGCGGAGCTTTCGGTAAAATAATAGGGTCTTTAGTTGATGACATTATTATGCCAATCGTTGGAGTTGTCATCGGTGGAAAAAACTTCTCAGGAATGGCCGTTACAATCGGTGATGCAACGATTAAGTATGGTAATTTTATTCAAATGGTTGTACAATTCTTGATTATTGCTTGGGTTATTTTTATGATTGTAAAGGTAGCTAATAAGGCAGGTTTCACTGACAAGAAGACAGATGAAAAAGCATAATCTGAAAATCTTAAAGAAATAACCTGTTACTATGAAGAATCAGTAGCCCGAAGGTCTAACTTTCGGGTTTTTTTATGTCAAAACAAAAATCCCCGCCATAGGCAGGGATTTTGTGTATTAACCTTTTCTAAAATTCACACGAAAAGTGTAAATAACCTTTGTGAATAGACGCATACAATTGATTTATTCACTTAATATTTTCTTCATCAAAAAATCGGTTTGGGCATCATCACCAAGTTGAAAAATATGTGTTCCGAATACTTCAAAACCCCACTTTTGATAAAATGCAATAGCTTTTGGGTTATGTTCCCATACACCAAGCCAAAGACTTGTGTAAGTATTTTTAATGGCGGTATCAATGCAACCTTGCATTAGAAACGCTCCTAATTTCTGTCCGTGATATTGCTTTGTAATATAGATACGCTCAATTTCTAAAGCCTTCGGGTCTGGATTCTCTACCAAGTTTACTCGCATTTTAGAATATCCAATGACTTCATCATCAAATTCAATGAGTAAAAATAGCGTGTGTGGCGTTGAGAGTTCGTCTGAAATTTGCTTTTCACTGAATTTTTCAAGGAGATAATTTTGCAAATTTTCTGGAGTATTTTGATTTCCGTAGGTTTCTACAAACGTTTTAGCTCCGATTTCACACAATATGTTAACATCGGAAAGGGTTGCAATGCGTATATAGTAGTTTCTGCTCATTATATGTACAAAAGAATAAAATTCTATTTATAATAAAAAATACTTAATTTGCATTAATTAATAACAAAAACGCATTAAATGGAATTTCGTCAGTTACAAAATTTTCTGTGCGTTGCTTCTGAATTGCACTTCTCAAAAGCGGCAGAGAAATTATTTATAGCACAACCTGCTCTAAGTAGGCAAATACAGCAATTGGAAGAAAACTTAGGCGTTTTGCTATTTGAAAGAGATAAACGTAATGTAAAGTTGACTCCAGCAGGTGAATATTTACGAGATGAAGCCTCGCAAGTTTTGTCGCAATTAGAAAACATCAGTAAGCGAACTCAGCTTATTCATAAAGGAGAAGAAGGAGAAATCCGATTGGGGTATCCAGGTTCAGCAATTTATTCTGTTATACCACCGCTTTTATCTAATTTGCGTTTACATTATCCTCATATAAAATCTAAATTATCAGAAGTTTTAGAGGATGATTTATTCGGAAATTTAAAAAATTATCAACTCGACGTTGGGTTTATCCGTGAACCATTTTCTGATAAACAAATTGCCAGTAAAGTTATTTTTGAAGAGTGTTTTTCGTTGGTAGTGCCTGATAATCATCGGATTACGCCTGATAATTTTGAGAGTTTGCGTCAGGTAAAAGATGAGCCATTTATTCTTCCGCCACGTTATACAGGCTCGGTTTATTACGATATGCTGGTGCGGATGTGTGAGCGAGAAGGTTTTGTGCCAAATGTAGTGCATGAGTCAAATTACGGAGCAACGATTTTACGTTTAGTAGAGCATAATCTGGGCGTATCCTTGATGCCAATTTCTTACCGTTTTAGTTCAGCAATGCGGTTAAATTTTATTGAATTAATTAATATTCCAGAACGAACCCATCTTTCGATGGCTTGGCGGAAAGACGACACAAATCCAGTTTTACATAATTTCCTAAAAGTAGCCGACATGGTGACTTTTAATTCTTGATTTAACCATTTACATAGTTTGTAAACATCAATAACTAAAAAACTCATTATCTTTGAATAATTATTTATAAACGTCTGAAACATAATGGAAGCAATATTTGAGCATCCCCTTCAAGATAAAGTAGAAACGGCATTAGATAAAATTCGCCCTTATCTAAAAGCCGATGGTGGAAACGTGCGAGTTCTTGAAATTACGCAAGAAAATACGCTACGATTAGAATTAACAGGTGCGTGTGGTTCATGTTCGATGTCGGCAATGACCTTTAAAGGTGGTATTGAAGACACCATCAGAAGGGAAGTTCCAGAGATTTTGAAAGTAGAGGCAACAAATATTAATTAGATATTCGATGTTGAATATGTCCAGTACATTTTGACATATTCGATGTTAGGTTTTATTTTTCGATTTTTGTAAAATGTTGATTTTAGGAAATTGTGCTTAAAAGGTAATTCCAAATGTTGAATATAAACTGAGGCATAAAGTATCGAAAAATGAACATCAAGAATGAAAATAGGCATTTTTTTTGGCGGTCCCGCCCGTGAGAGAGAGATTAGTTTTGCAGGCGGTAAGACTGCCATGGAGAACATCGACAAGTCTCTTTTTGAACCCGTACCAGTATTTGTAGATGGTTGCGGAAACTTCATTTTATTAAAGCCCGAATTGGTCTATGCTACTTCAATTCGAGATTTTTATCCCCCCAAATCTTATCAAGGCGACTATCAGATTTATTCAGAATCATTAGGGCAATTGTCTGATGATGAGTTAGATACGATGGTTTCAGCGGTGGGTGTGCGAGTTACGCCTGATAAATTTGCAGAACATTTTAAATTTGCTTTTATCGCCATGCATGGGCCAGCCTGTGAAGATGGTAGTATTCAAGGTCTTTTGGAATGGTACGGAATGCCATATTCTGGACCAAGTTTAATGGGGTCGTCGATTGGGATTGATAAAATTGCCCAAAACGATTTAATCAAATTAGCAATTGGACTTGATAAAAAGACCACAACGCTAACTCGTGCTTATTTTGAAGCTAATGATTCTGACGTGGTTTTTGAAGAAATTAAAGCCTCAGTAGGTTTGCCTTTCGTGGTAAAAGCACCGCATCAAGGTTCTTCAATTGGGGTAGCTTTTGTCAAAAAAGATTCAGTTGAAGATTTTGAGAAAGCCGTAAAACAATGTTTGTTTATCAGAGAAGTATCTGAAAATGAATGGAGTAACGTAGATAAATATGAGTTTGTTCAACGCATGGCTAACTTAGATGAAGGCATTGGTTTACCCGTTTCTTTGAATGGTGAAGTTGTTTATCATCCGCAAGAATTGTTAGAAAAATTGAATAATATTTTTGACGGAACTACACAAACGGCTTCATTAATTTCCATGAATTCGGAAGATGCCGTTTTGATTGAAGGTTTTGTAAAAGGACAAGAATTTAGTTGTGGTGTGATTCAAACACCTGATTGTGAGTCTGTTGCTTTACCTCCAACTGAGATTATAGCTGCCGTTGAAGTTTTTGACTTTAAGGCAAAATATCAATCTTCAGCCACTCGCAAGAAAATTCCTGTTGATACAAGTTTAGAAAATAATCAACAGATTCAGCATGATGTAAAAGCGACTTTTGATGCGTTGAAATTTGGTGTTTGTACTCGTATTGACGGATTTTTAACGCCCGACGGAAGAGTTATTTTACACGACCCCAATACCATTCCTGGAATGTCGCCTACCTCGTTGATTTTCAAGCAAATGGCGGAAATTGGTATGAACGTAACCGATGCTATTACTTACTTTATTCGTCAGTCAATTCGTGAACGTATCAGAGTTGGGAAGAATACTTTTAAGTTTCAGCAATTACTTGATAAATTGGATTTGGATATTGCTCAACGAGTGGCAATATTACCAAACCGTAAAAAAGTAGCAGTTGTTTTTGGGGGGTATTCTCTTGAAAATCAAGAAGAAAGCTACGTGAAGGCTCGTAAAGCTTTTGGGAAATTAGCGGCTTCTTCTGACTATTTGCCAATTCCTGTTTTTGTTACGGAAGACGGAAAATTCCATCAATTGCCCATTAATTTGATGTTTAAAGAATTTGCAGAAGACATCGTGAAATTATTGGACGGAACAGTTCATCCATTAATCGTTTCAACACGTAAAAATGCCGAATCAATCACGCTTCATTTTACGGGCAAACTTTTAGAAAACGTAAAAATCATTGACACTTTAACAGATTTTGATTTTGGCGTGTCTTGTGGAGATGATTTAGCGATTGACTTGCCAGTATTGGCTCAATAAATAAAAAAATCCCTTGCCAACTGTATTAGTTGGTAAGGGATTTAATTTCTTACTTCTTCTTAAACACCACCTGTTCTGCGTGTTTGCTTACAATTCGGTTATAAAATTCACGTAAAGTGGAATATTCTGCTTCCGTATAAATCGCTTTTCTTAACGTTATTTTACTGTTCACTTTTAGTTGTTCACCATCTAAAGTACAGTTGAAAATAAATTTTCCTCCGTTATTGGGCAATGTGATATTTTCGATTTTAGGCATTTCTTCTACAATATAACCTTTTGGTATTGAGAATGTTGCGATGTAATTGTCTTCTTGTGGAACGCCAAAATCAACAGGATATTTACGTTCTTTTGTTTGGAATGGGTTGCTCTTTTCTGCTTCGCCTAACATGGGTGAAAAATAAAGACGGTCGCCAGCGATAGAATAGACTTCGTTTAAGGTTGTTTTTACTGCTAATTCTGCCAAATTTTCAAGTGTATCAAGGTTGAAAATTTGGAGTGACTCAAACGTTTGATTAGGTCTATTTTTCTTATAGTCAGCCAAATAATTAGCTTTCCCCTTCTTGATGACTTGCGTTCTAAACTCAGAAGCGTTATGTCCAGCAAATGATGTTCGGATTGTACCTTTAAGACTTTGGTCTGTCAGAATATCCATGTTAATAATTGTAATTTTTTTGCGAATTGGCTCTGTATTTATTACTACCCATTTACTATTTTTTCTTACGATTAATCGTCCTCTTTTATTTAAACAACGCATAGGTAAAATGCCTGTGGGTATTAATGGGTCAGTAGCATCCAATAGTAAGTCATTGTCTTTCAGGGAAATATGGGCTACTACATAGTTAAATTTATCCATTAATACCAAATCACTTACTTCGCCATTATCACGGGTACTCAGTAAAACGGGGTTGGCATCAAAGCCACATTCACGTAATAATCTAATAAGCATAAGGTTGATTTCTGCGGAATTTCCAATGCGTTTTTCATAGACCTTGTCAAGATTATTATTGGTCGTAAAAGCCTGTTCCTCATTCCATTGCATCGTTTTTTGAATGTGTTTATACGCCGCAGTTAACAAGGAAAGAGTGTCTTTATTTTCCGATTTCAGTAATTGAGCAATGGTTTCAGCCTGTTCAAAACGCTTGATTTGTTTGCCAAAATTTTCATTTGTAATGAGTGTTTCGTTTAGTGATTTCCATGTTTGAGAATAATCTCTTTTCAATTGATTAGGGAAGTAGGTGGCTGCTAATTCAAATGAAAGTGTTGACCTGAAATTCTCAATAGTTGTTAAATACGGTTCTTCTTTTAAGGCTTCTACCTTTTGCATCACGAAACGATAATGCAAAAATTTATCCTCAACATCACTACGTAGTTGGTGTTTCTTACCTTGCTCTATTTCATTGAAGGTAAGGGGAATGAGACTACGGAGCGTAATATTAAAGTCGAAATAGGCAGGAATATTTGCCCTTAATTCACTCCAAATTACGGGAATGTTTTTCTGAAATTCCCAATTCCGAAGGTTGAACCATACGCCCGATTCGAGGTCATAAGTATATTCAATAATAGAGCCTTCTTGTATTTGTGGAAGTGTAAATATTTGGTAATGAAGGTATTGATTAGCTTTATTGTCGAAAATGCTTTTGTTGTCTAAATCGTATTTTACGATAGAACCATCACTTTTAAGATTATAAGTTGTTGCCTTGATTGTTCTAATAATTTCATTTTGATAATTTTCTCTACCAACTCGATAACCAATTTTGATATTTGCTTGATTGAACCCCGACTTTTTGAGAATTTTTATTCTAACATGACGACGATAGTTAACTGTTGGATAATTATCAGTGAAAGTATAAAAATATTCGCCGTAGTCGCACAAAATTACGGCTTCGGCAGATGAATCTTTAGTGTAGGTTTTCATCTGTAAATCTTCTAAGGGAATATTTCCATATTCAATAGGGGGAGGTTTTTGAGCGAAAAGATTTGCTGAAAAGGTGATTAGAATGAGCAATGAGAGTAGTAGTTTTTTCATGTAGTTTTTAATTTCTATTCAAACTAAGAAAGGTTCTGAAATAAAGCAAAAAACTTTATGGAATTCAGTTCGCCTGTACGATTAAAGAACGATACCGTTCAATTAGACCGTTTATAACCTGCCTTTTTGCTCCAGCAGTCCATTGGATAAATAAATAGCCACCGTCAAAATTATAACTTGAATTACAAACTGACGGTTTCCCATCTGGAGCTTTGAGGCATAATTTTCCTGCTTTTGTAAACCAACGATAGAGCTGTTTAAATTTTCTGTTTTGATTTAAACAGGTTCATTGTATTTTTAAATCAGATATTTCAGCGTTTTTGACATATAGCCGAGCTACATTGTTTCTATTGCTATAAATTAGTCAATAAAAAAGCCAACGTTGATGCGTTGGCTCTCCTTAATCCTTCCGTAATTATTTGGAATAAATAACGATTGGTGTTGTTTCCACTTTATTACTTGCATTTAAGGCTCTATCCTTGATTTGTATCTCAAACTTTATGGTATCTCGTTTACCTGTTAGCAATGGAATTCCCTGAAATACATTATATTCAAACACCGCTGAGTAATCAATTGTACCTTCAATTGGTCCTGCTTTTGAACCTTGTTTGAACCTGATTGGAATGTTTCCTCCAAATTTTTCCTTAGGATTACTTCTAACAAATTTTCCGTTTTTTGATACCAAAACATTAACAATGAAAGTTTGCAAACTATCGCCAGTGGATTTTGTGAGCTTAGCTAATTCTTCTGGAGTAAAGCCTAAATCTCCGTCTCCATCTTGAAAATCAACCGTCATAATTACCGAATCTTTCTTAGAAACCCCCAAAAGTCCTTGTGTTTCAGTCGTAATCAATTGAATACCATTAAAGCCAATTGAAGGCACAAAATCAAAGTCTGGTTCGCTGGTACAAGCAAACATTAAAAGTAAAAACGCTGGGATATAGAGTATTTTATTTTTCATATAAACTAAAAACGCTTACCCCTCATAAATTAAATAGATATTCATATTTTGGGGTGGTTAAAATATGAATATTAAACGAAAAATAATGTCGGTTGTTGTTTGAAAACCTCGTAAAGATAATGATTTGACGTAATTTTGCTATACGATTCTCAATCGTTTATATTAAAATTCATGCAACAGGCTCAAATACTCAAACGAAAAGTATTACAAATGGAATCCAAAGATTTTGATGCTTTGGCTTTGGACGTTTTTCGTTATCAGGCAGAATATAATTCGGTCTATCAAAAATATCTGCAATGTCTTCAAATTCAAATAGATAATGTTCGGACTGTTGAACAAATTCCATTTTTACCAATTGAATTTTTCAAGACTCAAACAGTGGTAACGGGTGAAAATCAACCTAAAGTTACCTTTGAAAGTAGCGGAACAACTGGACAGAATACTTCACATCATTACGTCAAAGACCCAGAATTTTATTTAAAGGTTGCAGAGCAAATTTTTGAAAAATTCTATGGGAAACTTGCTGATTTCAAGATTTTAGCACTTTTACCGTCTTATTTGGAAAGAACCAATTCTTCGTTGGTTTATATGGTTGAGCATTTTATTCGTAAAAGTGGAAATCCAAATTCAGGTTTTTATTTAGACGATTATGAGAATTTAGCTAAAGCTTTGATTAGAGATAGGAGTGAGGAGAGCGAAGAAATGGATAATTCCGAAATTCAACCATCGGATAATGAATATCGAAATAAAAAGACTTTACTAATTGGCGTAACTTTTGGGCTTTTGGATTTTGCAGAATCGGGCATAGATTTATCTTTTCTCAAAGACCATGATGATTTAATTGTGATGGAAACAGGGGGAATGAAAGGGCGAAGAAAAGAGCTTTTGCGTGAGGAAGTACATGAAATTTTGACCAATGCTTTTTCGGTAAAAACTATTCATTCAGAGTATGGAATGACCGAATTATTGTCGCAAGGGTATTCTTATGGAGAAGGAATTTTCGAGTTGCCAGTATCCATGCGAATACTTTTGAGAGATGTAAACGACCCTTTTACGTACATCAGTCATGCTCGTTCGGGCGGAATAAACGTTATTGACTTGGCAAATATTGATTCATGTTCGTTTATTGAGACGAAAGATTTGGGCAGTTATCAGTTACCAGTTATCAGTTATCAGTTACCAGTTATCAGTGAGCAGTTACCAGTTATCAGTGAGCAGTTACCAGTTATCAGTGAGCAGTTATCAGTGAGCAGTGAGCAGTTATCAGTGAGCAGTGAGCAGTTATCAGAAAACTCAAATAGTGAAACTGACCTGCCGTTGTCTGTGTTCCCACAGACGACTGCCCAATTTAGAATTTTAGGACGTTTTGATAATTCTGATATTCGGGGGTGTAATTTGATTATTAGTTAAAAACGTGATTTGATGATACAACCTAAGAGGTAGCTATAACGTCTGTCTTAATAGGAATCATTCGATAACTCTTTAAACTCCAATAATATGCGATTAATCTTAATCCTTTTTGCCATTTTTATTTTCTCAGATTGTAAGGAGAAAACCATTGAACCTTCTTTATCTTTTTCGAAAATGAAAGGAAATTGGTTCCCTGATGAATTCGTTGAAAATAATGGTAATATTAATAAAACTAATTTGATATTAATGAATACTTTTGGGGTATATGCAGGAGGTTTTCAAATGGAGGATAGCGGAATCTATTATCCTATTTCAGGTTTAGATTCTTCAAATTTTGAAGTAAAAATTAAAGAGAAAGGGCTTGCAAAATATGCAGAAAAAGAGAACTCCATTACTTTTAATGGAATTTGGAAAATAGAGTTTGAGGTAATAAAACTTGAAAACAATGAATTGTGGCTAAGTCAAGTAGAATTAGGTGTCAAAAGCAGGAGTATTTTGAAAATGGTTAGAAAGTAATAATACGTAAAAAAGGCTTCTGGAAATTACTCCAGAAGCCTTTTTTACGTATTGCAAATCAATCTATTTCGCATAATTCACAGCACGCATTTCACGAATTACCGTTACTTTTATTTGCCCTGGATATTGCATTTCTTTTTCGATTTTTTGAGAAATATCATAAGAAATCATACTTGCTTTTTCATCAGAAACATTTTCAGCATCTACCAAAACACGTAATTCACGTCCTGCTTGAATGGCGTAACATTTCTGAACACCGCTAAAGCCAACGGCTAATTCTTCTAATTCTTTCAAACGACGCATATAAGATTCCATCATTTCACGTCTTGCTCCTGGGCGAGAACCCGAAATGGCATCACATACTTGAATGATTGGAGAAATCATGGAAGTCATTTCTATTTCATCGTGGTGAGCTCCAATAGCATTACAAACTTCGGCATTTTCTTTATATTTTTCTGCCAATTGCATTCCCAAAATTGCGTGTGGCAATTCAGCTTCTTCATGCCAAACTTTACCAATATCGTGTAATAAACCTGCACGTTTCGCCAATTTTGCATTCAAGCCCAACTCCGCTGCCATAGTAGCACAAAGTTTGGCTACTTCTCTTGAGTGTTGTAAAAGGTTTTGTCCATAAGACGAACGGAAACGCATTCTACCAATCATTTTGATTAGTTCTGGATGCAATCCGTGAATACCTAAATCAATAACAGTACGCTCTCCAATTTCAACGATTTCATCGTCTATATTTTTCTTTGTTTTCGCCACAACTTCTTCAATACGAGCAGGGTGGATACGTCCATCTTGTACCAAACGGTGAAGCGACAAACGAGCAATTTCACGACGAACTGGGTCGAAGCCAGAAATAATAATCGCTTCTGGGGTATCATCTACGATAAATTCTACACCTGTTGCGGCTTCTAAGGCACGAATATTTCTACCTTCACGACCAATGATTTTTCCTTTTACATCGTCTGATTCAATGTTGAAAACCGATACACAGTTTTCGATAGCATTTTCAGCCGCAGTACGTTGGATAGTTTCAATAACTACTTTTTTTGCTTCTTTGGTAGCGGTTAATTTTGCTTCTTCAATGGCATTTTTAATCATTGACGATGCTTTTGTTTCGGCTTCTCCACGCAATGCGTCAATCAATTGTTGTTTGGCATCTGCGGCAGAAAGCCCAGCAATTTTTTCTAATTGAGC
The DNA here is from genome assembly GCF_034931005.1 of Arcicella sp. LKC2W. Lineage (NCBI taxonomy): Bacteria > Pseudomonadati > Bacteroidota > Cytophagia > Cytophagales > Flectobacillaceae > Arcicella > Arcicella sp. LKC2W. The sequence goes on along the minus strand of NZ_JAYGIN010000011.1, from coordinate 40,699 downwards.
TACTTGCGAAGCCAGCATTTCTTCAGCTTGAAGTTGTTTTTTTTCAGCCTCTTCAGTTTTCTTTCTGAGGTTATCTTCCTTTGAAGTCAATGATTGTTTTTGTGATGCCAAATCAGCCTCCAAACGTTTAGTTTGATCCATCGTTTGTTTGGCTTGATCCATTGATTGCTGAATCTGACGTTCACGCTCCTTCAATTTTTGTTCGTTCTGAATCAAAATTTGTTTTTTTCTATTCGAGTCGTCTTCAAACTCTGAACGGAGTTTCAAAAATTTCTCTTTCGCTTCAAGAACACGGTCTTTTTTGATAGTTTCTGCTTGTAATTCAGCGGTTTTTACAATATCTGATGCCTTTGCAATTGCTTCTTCTTCGAGTTTTTGGGTATTTTTTGCAAATACAGCTTTACCTACAAATAGTCCTGCTATCAGGGAAACAACTGCGGCAATGATGGGAGTTAACATTTTTGTATATCGTTTTAGTTGATTCTTTCGTGTGTAAGCAATGACACAATGCGAAGTGAATCGAGTGAGAAATGGAACTAAAACAGGCAGATACCTTAATTGAAAAGAGAGTTCTTAATTGGAAGATTTGATAATTTGAAATAAGGATAAACTTAATGGGTCATGAGCGTTTTCAGTCAGAGTTTAAGTTATAAATTTCCCAAGATTCGTATTTTGGGTTATTTTCCTAAGTGGATTTCAAATATTAAGTATTCACAAAATGGCGTAATTACTTAGTTTTGGTCTTTTTAATTAAAAATTTAATCGTTGGATTTCTTGATAACACAATTTTAAACCGCTTTTAGTAAGGATAATTTAATAGTAAGGTTCAAAATGAATGTCTCAAATAACGATTAATTTATTATGGATGACGAACGAAAAAGTATTAAAATTCTGTTGAAACATTATCTATCATTTTCTCTAATTCCTGAACCTTATCAAAAACGGATTCTTGGAGGTCTGTATGTAGGAGGTCAAATTTTAGATTGCTCATTACAAAATCTAATGCAGCCAATGCCAGAAGGCGTTGTGTACTTTTGATACCATTTTTTTGTTGGTAAAACTGCATTTTTTCATTAATCAACTTAGCCGATTTTCTGACAATTTCTTCCTCCAATTCATTGGCAGCAGAAAGACTAAAAGCCTCTGTTCCGACGATGATATTGCAAGGAATTTTTTTGTCCATTTTCTTTAAATGTTAGAGAAGTCAAAGCGTTTAATAATTAAAGAATGCTAACGATACATTACTTTAACATTGCCATTATTTTAACTTTATCACTATCTAACTAATTACTAAGTTGAGAAATACATTTTTCTATTTCTAAAATATATTCGTCAAGTTTTTCTTTCAATTCGGCAGTATTGCCTGTACTCTTTAGATTGTTTACTGCAATCTTAGTGAATTTATCTGATTTTTTAAAGTTTTTTATCTGTTGGTTTAATTTTTTCTGTAATTCTTGGTTTTCTTTTTGAGCTTCGCTGAGACTTCTTCTCAAATTTTCATTATCCAATTTTGCTTCCTCAAGTTGCTCTTTTATCTCAACATAACTCTCTGTCAGCCCTCGAAGTTTTTTCTCCAAGGCACTAAATCGAGTAAATATTTGAGATTCAGTCATGTTAAGCAGTTGTCAATTATCAGAAAATTTATCAATATTGGCATTGTTCATTCAGTTGTTGACTGGGAACTGCTTAATGATAAAACTGTATTAACGCAAATTTCTCAAAAAAAAATGACATTTCATTTCAAAAATGCGTATTTATCTCTGATTCTCAACGGAATAATCGTCTTTCGCTCAACAATTACAACACCCAATGTATATAAAACCAATAACAAAATGTGATAAGGAATTGATAACCAGAGGTTATCAAATTGAATCTGCATAACACTATAAATCAATAATCCTGCCGAAATTATATAGCCAAGTGCTGAATTTATGTGATACGGAACGGGATAATAACGTTGTCCGAGTAAATAACACAGAGCAGTCATTGAAAAACACGAAATCAAAAAGGCAATGGCACAGCCTAAATATCCAAAATGTGGAATCAAAATAATGTTGAATAATATCGTGATTGCCAATCCGATAAGCGTGATTATTGTACCAAAATAGGTTTTTTTATTGAGTTTAAACCAAACGGAAATATTATAATAAACACCCAAGAATAAATTTGCCAATAATAAAATCGGTACAACGGCAATTCCTTCCCAATAAATTTTTCTACGTAAGAAAAGCATCTTTAGCCAGTCGAGATTCAAACAAACCCCCAACCAGATAAAAATACAAGTTATCAAAAACCACTTGGTTACATTGGCAAGTGTTTCAGGCGAGTTTTTATCGTCCGTTTTTGATAAGAAAAACGGTTCGGCAGCATACCTAAATGCTTGAGTTGCCAGTGACATAAAAATAGAAAGTTTATAGACATTGCCATAAATTCCTAATGCTTCGGCAGAGGTACGTTCTGGATAAAAACCTTCGGGAAGGAGGCGTTCCAATAACAATCTGTCGAATAACAAATTGAAGGTACTTGCCAAAACCATCAACATGACTGGATAAGCGTAATTGAATAATTTTTTTAATTCATCCTTATCAATCGTAAAAGTAAAATCAAAGAGTTCTTTCCTCAAAAAGTACAAGAAAGTTGCATTGGCTAAGAGGTTTGCCAAGAAAATATAGCCTGCTCCAACTTTAGGATTATAGAGTGCTTTTGCGAGTGGTTCAAGGCTGTTGAGATAATCTCCTTCGGCAATTTTTTTGAGAATTAGTAAGAAAAATACGTTCAAAAATACATTAATGAGGATATTAATAATTTTAGCTTTTACGAATTTTTTAGTTTGTTTTTCTAACCTCAAACGTGCAAAAGGAATGGCAGTAATGGCATCAATTGCCAAAATTAGGGCGAGCCAAATCAAGAAACTTTCTTTTCCTGGATAACCCAGATATGCAATGATGGATTTTGAAAAAACAATAAGAATCAAAGAGAAAAAGCCACTACTGACCAGAACTGCACTTTGAATAATATTGTAATATTTCATTTTATCATCCGCCGCAAAACGGAAAAAAGCCGTTTCCATACCATAAGTATAAATAATATTGGCAACGGCTACGTAACTATAAAGTTTAATATTTACGCCTAATTCCCCTGGCATAAAAGCAGCAGTGTGTATGAAAACTAAAAGGAAATTCAAAGACCGTCCCAAAATGGTACTAACTCCATAAGAGGCGGTTTCACTGGCTAATTTTTTGAGGACACTCATATTTTTGTGGTGCTTGTGAAGAAGGAAAAATATAACGAAAATTGTATGAAATCATTTGCAAGAATCATAGAAATCAAACCGTTCAAAATGAAAAGTTTAAACAGGTACAATTAAAAAAAAGCTCAAATACATGGAAATTTCTTATAAAAGTTCAATTTTTGTGTAAATATACAATTCAAAATTGAGGTATGAGTAATGAGAAATGAGGAATCAGGCGTTAAATAAATTGCCCAAATCTAAATTATACCCGCCCAATCACTAAAAATTATGGATAACGCAAAAACAGTAAATTATTCAAGAACAACCATTACCGAATTGATGATTCCTTCTTATGCCAACTTTGGGGGAAAAATACACGGAGGGATTTTATTGTCGCTGATGGATAAAGTCGCTTATGCTTGTGCCACCAAACACGCTGGTACTTATGTGGTTACGGTGTCGGTTGATAACGTGGAGTTTCGTCAACCTGTGGAAGTTGGCGAGTTAGTGTCTCTTCATGCTTCGGTAAATTATGTGGGTAATAGTTCCTTGATTGTAGGTATAAAAGTTGTTGCAGAGAACATCAAAACGGCTACGGTAAAACATACCAATACGTCTTATTTTACGATGGTCGCCAAAGATGACGATGGCAAATTGGCACAAGTGCCAGGTTTGATTTTAGAGAATGATGAGGATATTCGTAGGTTTTTAGAAGCCATGAAACGCAAAGAAATTAAGGCATCTTACAAATCTATTTTAGCCGATGCAAAGACTACGATGGAAATTGATGAAAACGTACATTTATTAGATAACGAAAAATGTATTATCAAACGTGATAAAGATATGCAGAGTGAGTGGGTGTAGTGATAAATTATAAATGACTATTCTTAAAGACTAAAAAACAAAAAAGTGAACATAAAATCCCTCAAACACATCTATTTTTTGGGCATTGGTGGCATTGGTATGTCGGCAATTGCTCGTTGGTTTATTGCTAATGGTTATACCTTGGCAGGTTACGACAAAACTGCAACTCCCCTCACCGATGCCTTGCAAGCTGAAGGAATTGCCGTCCATTTTGAAGATGATATTTCATTGATTCCAGCGGAGTTTTTGGCAAATCCAACCGAAACGCTTATCGTTTATACCCCTGCAATCCCGAAAGACCACAAAGAATTTAACTATTTGAAAGACAATGGTTTTACTTTGATGAAACGCTCGCAGGTATTGGGTTTATTAACGCAAAATTTCTTTACCATTGCGGTTGCGGGTACACACGGAAAGACGACCACTTCATCAATGGTGGCTCATATTTTGAAGAATGCAGGGAAAAATGTAACGGCATTTTTGGGAGGAATTACCCAGAATTATGGCACAAATTTCTTAGTAAATGAAGGCTCTGAAAACGTAATTTGTGTGGTAGAAGCTGACGAATTTGACCGTTCTTTTTTAACTCTTTTCCCTGATTTAACCATCGTGACTTCTACCGATGCTGACCATTTGGATATTTATGGCGATCATTCTCAGCTTTTAGAGTCGTTCCAATTATTTGTGTCACAGATAAAAGAAGGCGGAAAATTGTATCAGTACGATGGTATTCATTTGAATGATTATACTAAAAATGAATCGTTGGTATTTGGTTTGAAATCAGGAGATTATAAAACTGAAAATTTGAGAATTGAAAATGCAGAAATGATTTTTGATGTCGTTTATCCAAATGGTAAATTAGAAAATTGTAGTTTACTTACTCCAGGTTTTCATAATGTAACGAATGCTTTGGCGGCGGCGGCGGTATCTTTAGAAGTGGGTGTATCGCCAGAAGATGTGCGTGAGGGAATTTGTACGTTTAAAGGCGTAAAAAGACGTTTTGAGTATCATGTTCGTTCTGAGAAAGTGGTTTATATAGATGATTATGCTCATCACCCTACGGAGATTGAAGCGTTTTTGTCTTCGGTAAAAGCACTTTATCCAAATCGTAAATTGACGGTTGTTTTTCAGCCACATTTATTCTCTCGGACAAATGATTTTCAGGAAGGTTTTGCAAAAAGTTTAGAATTGGCAGACGACTTGATTTTGTTGGACATTTATCCTGCTCGTGAATTACCAATGGAGGGTGTAACATCAAGTATTATTTTTGATAAGGTGAATCTCGATGAAAAAATACTTTGTACTAAAACAGAGGTATTGGATTTAGTAAGAGCGAAACAACCAGAACTTTTAGTGACAGTGGGAGCGGGAGATATTGATACCTTGATTCCCAAAATTAGAGAAATGTTGATTGGGTAATTCCTTGATGCCATAAAATAAAACGGAACTATCTACAATTTGTCGCAGAATAAAATTAGACCACAGATTTTACTGATTCAACGGATTTACACGGATAAATTTAAAGAAAAATCAGTGTAAATCTGTTTTATCTGTTCTATCCGTGGTCTAATTTTGTCTTGCGACAAATTGTAGATAATTCCGAAACAAAATAGGTCGTTTGAGTTATCAAACGACCTATTCTGTTTTAACAAAAATCTTATTCTGACTTATTCAAATTACTTCTATTTTTACTGTAAAGGAAGTAAACAATAATTCCAAGTGTACTCCAAATTAAGAATGCTCTCCAAGTGGCACTTTGTGCTTGGGTCATTAACGCTAAATTGAAGAAAACGCCCATAGGTGCTACAAACCAAATAAGTGGAGCTTTATAAGGACGTTCGATGTCTGGTTGTTGATAACGTAACAATAAAACTGCTCCCGAAATCATTGCAAATGCTAACAATGTTCCCATTGAACACATTTCAGAAACTTTGTCAATTGGAGTTAATGCCGATACGATTGAAACAACTAAACCTACCAAAATTGTACTCTTCCAAGGAGTTTTAAATTGGGGATGTATTGTTTTGAAGAACTCAGGCAATAAACCATCTTTTGCCATTCCCAAGAAAATACGAGTTTGTCCTAACATCATTACAAGCATTACCGATGTTAGACCTGCCACTGCGGCAATAGTGATAACAAAAACAGCCCAAGGTAAACCAATGTCTGCAAATGCAGCCGCTACTGGAGCTTTCAAGTCAAGGGTATCATATCTTACCATTCCTGTTAAAACCAATGATACCAAAATATAAAGAACAGTACAAACGATTAATGATGCAATAATGGCAAATGGAACATCTTTTCGTGGATTGATTGCTTCTCCAGCTTGTGTAGAAACGGCATCAAAACCAATATATGCAAAGAAAACTACGGTTGCTGCGGTCATTACTCCACCCCATCCGAAGTGTTCGATTCCATCAGCTCCAATTTTTGCTTCTGGAATAAATGGAGTCCAGTTATCTACTTTAATATAAAAAGCACCAACAATGATAACGAATATTACCACTGATAATTTAATGATAACGATGATATTATTTGCTTTTGCGGACTCTTGGATACCTTTTACTAAAACCGACGTTACACCCCACGTAATCAAGAATGCAGCAAGGTTAAAAGCAGGTACAGGCCCATCTACACCCAATTTTTCGCCTGCGGTATAAGGGTCATTCATTAGCGATATGGGTAGTTCTATTCCGAAGAGATGGACGAGTTTCTCAAAATAACCTGACCATGCAACGGCAACAGTGGTAGCTCCCATCATATATTCCAAAATTAAATTCCAACCAATGAGCCAAGCGAAAATTTCGCCAACTGTTCCGTAAGAATAAGCATAGGCTGAACCTTCAACAGGAAGAATTGATGAGAATTCTGCGTAGCACAATGAAGCAAACGTACAACCAATGGCTGCGATAACAAAAGCAAGAGCCAAGGCTGGGCCTGCGTGGTTGTGGGCAGCAATACCCGTAAGTGTGAAAATTCCGCCCCCGATAATAGCACCAATTCCCAATGAAGTTAGTCCCCATTTCGTTAATACTCGTTTCAGTTCTGATTTTTTCATGTCAGCTTCGTAAGCTGCCATTGGTTTTTTACGCCAAATACTGTTCTCCATAGACTTTTTTAGTTTTTTCGTGTGAATTAGAAGTGAATTATTTTTTCACAATAAATGATTGTGAATAGAATGATTTTCAAAATATACTTTTGAAAATCATTCTTCAAGATACTTAATATTTTGTCTTAAATCAAATTTTAGGGGTTAGGAATTAGGTTTTGGGTTTTAGGGATTAGCTTTTATTTGGAGGGTTTGACAACTCAAATTTTCTCCGAAACTAATTCCTACCAACCAACTCCTAAAACCTAACCCCGCAGCGGCGACCGCCTAAAATCTAAATCATTATTTTGCAGGTTCTACTGCTGGTGTTTTTTTCTTGCTACCACCAAAGTCAATAACAATTGGAGCTGCCACGAAAATTGATGAATAAGCACCAAACACAACACCAATGAACATAGCGAATGAGAAACCTCTCAAAATATCACCACCAAATAATAACAATACTGTTACTACTAAGAATACCGTTGTAGCTGTCATTACGGTACGGCTCATAGTATGGTTAATTGATTGGTTGATAGTTTTAATCATCAATTCTTTATTTGATAAATCTGCATCAATACCGATTTCTTCACGAATACGGTCAAATACTACCACTGTATCGTTAATTGAATAACCAATTACGGTTAATACCGCTGCGATAAATACTTGGTCAACTTCTAATTCGAAACCAAATAAACGTGAAATACCAACCATTCCTAATACTACAAGAACGTCGTGCGTTAAGGCTACAATACCGCCTAATGAATATTGCCATTTACGGAAACGTAATAAGATATAAATAAAGATAGCGATAAGAGCATAAATAATTGAGATGAACGATTGCGTTAAAATATCATCAGCAATGGTTGCACCTACTTTAGACTCAGATACAATTACTGGTTTAGAGTCAGCAAATTTTTGTAAACCTGCTTCAACTGCTGCACGAACTTTTTGGTTAGCGGCTGCACTTTCATCTTCTACTAAATAAGCCGTCGTGATTTTTAATTTTGTAGGGCCATTGAAAGTTTTAACTTCCACACCGCTTCCTTCAAAACTATTTGCCAAAGCATCTTTGATTGTTCCAGCTTCAATTGGTTTTGCAATTTCTACTACGTAAGAACGACCACCTTTGAAGTCAAGACCTAAGTTGAAACCACCTTGAATTGTTAATACAATAATACCAATGGCAATTAAAGCCCATGAGAAAATATAAGAATATTTACGTTTTCCGATAAAGTCAAAGTTGAAGTTTTTGAAAAGGTCTTTTGAAATAAATGTTTCGAAAGTTACCTCTTTTTCTTTGCCTGCTGCAATAGCACGTTTTGCCATCCATTCAACTAAGATATGAGAAACATAAACGGCTGTAAATACTGAAGTAACCAAACCGATACAAAGTGTTATACCGAAACCTTTTACAGAACCAGAACCAAAGATAATCAAGATAATACCAACCAGAATTGTGGTAACGTTACCATCAATAATCGCAGAAAGTGCTTTTTCATAACCGATTTTAATAGCATCCAATAATCCTTTTCCAGCGTGTAATTCTTCACGAATACGCTCGTTGATAAGTACGTTTGCATCAACTGCCATACCCAATGTAAGCACGATACCTGCGATACCTGGTAGTGTTAAAGCTGCTTGAATTTGTACCAATACTCCCGCAATAAAGAATACGTTGAACATCAAGGCTGCGTTTGCCATCCAACCTGGAGAACCATAGTAGCCAATCATAAAAATTACTACTAAAACTAAACCTAATAACATTGATAAATATCCTTGATTGATAGCTTCAGCACCTAATGATGGACCCACGAAAGCATCTTCAACAATACGTGTTGGAGCAGATAATTTACCTGATTTAATTACGTTTGCTAAGTCTTTCGCTTGTTCAACAGTGAATGAACCAGAGATTGAAGAACGTCCACCTGCAATTTCTCCGTTGATATTTGGAGCAGAGTAGATATAGTCATCTAACACGATAGCGATACGTTTTCCAACGTTTGCCGCAGTCATGTTTTTCCAGATTCTTGCACCTACGCCATTCATAGCCATTGTTACTTCTGGACGACCATTTTGGTCAAAATCTTGTCCTGCATCTGTAATTGTCTCACCATCTAAAACGGCTTTTTGTCCTGGTAATTTTTTCAAAGCTTCGAACTGAATAATTTCGTCACCATTTACCGCAGGAATACCGATTGCATTCCAATAGAAAGATAAATTTGAAGGGAACATTACCTTCACTTCTGGACGACGGAACAATTCATTTACACGAGCAGTATCTTTACGATAAACACCCCAAGTTCTTCCTTGATTATCTAAAGGCAAGAACAATTTTGTCAAAGCTGAACCAGCCGTTGTATCTTTTTTCGCTGAATCAGTTTTAGCCGTTTTGGCAGCACCTGATAACTGACCTGCTAAATCACCTGCTTTTGTCGTATCAACTTTACCTGTTGCAATTGTTCCAATTTTCTTCGCTTTTTCTTCAGCCGCCAAATACTCACCTAAAGAATTTAAGCCTTGTCCCCACTCACTGATTTCAGCAACTTCGATAAATTCTAATTTTGAAGCAGCAGATAATAATTTTCTTGCACGGTCTGGGTTATCAACACCTGGTAATTCAACCTGAATACGGTTTGTACCTGGTAAACGTTGAATGTTAGGGTTGGCAACACCTAATTTGTCAATACGAGTTTGGATTGTTTTATAAACACGGTCAACAGCACCATCAATCTCATCATTGATAACTTTCTTTACTTGAGAGTCACTTGAAGAGAAATTCAATTTACCAACGTTGGTTGAATTAGCGAAAATTGATGCTAATTTCTGATTTGGAGCAATTTTAGCGAATGCCTCAAAGAATAATTCGTTGAAAGGTTTTGTAGAAGTTGCTTGTGCTTTTGATGCTTCAACTAAAGCTTTCTCAAAATTTACATCATTACTTTTTCCTGATAATGCACGTAAGATTTCTACTGGAGAAACTTCCAAAACTGCATGAAGACCACCTTCAAGGTCAAGACCTTTGTGAAGTGCATACGTTGTAACTTCTTGTAATGTAAATCCTAAATAAACAGGTTGTTTCCATAATGAATCAATATAATGGATTCTTCTTGCTGGGTCGTATTTACCTGCAACAGTTGCATATTTAGTAGCATCTTCACGAACAGCACCTGCTTTCCAAGTGAAAGAAAGAAAAAATAAACATAAGGCTGAAATAATTCCAGTCAGCCAAATAATGGCATTTTTGTAACGCATAATTTGTAATTGGTTGTTAGTTATCGGGAATTAGCTATTGGTAACGGGTTATTAAGAGCATCAGTAAACCATACGAAGCCTTAAAATAACTTTATTACAACAAAACCGATAAACTGAAAATTTATGAAAGTGAATAGTAAGTACAGTTTTTGTACACAATGATTCCGAAAGTATCATCAAAAGGTATTATTAGGCATATCCAATCAAGTATTTACTAATCGACAGATAACCAATAACTAATAACTAAACTACGGGGCGTTGGTAACGATGAAATGTTCGAAAAGAATTTCGAGATGAGGAAGTCTAAATAAAAGGCTTTTGATAGTCTGAATGTGTTTTTCAGGCATCAAAAATGAAAATACTTGCGAAGTAAAAACAAAATCTTGTGAAAAATCAATCGTAACAGGGGCGGATACTTGCATCACTGAAAGTTCCGAAATTGAGCAATTGTCAGATTTCTCAGAATGCTTCGTCTGCTCTGTTTTTGCCTTTTCCACTGCCTGCTGACGTGTTTGTGATGCCGAGAATGTTTTACCAAATACGGTAAACATCAGCATCAACGACATCAAAAAGATGCTGAAGAGACGAGATATGTGCGAAGTTTTTTGCATTATGAAAAACAAAAGTAGTATCTTTTTTAGAGGTATGCCAAATTCTATGCCAATTTTTTTAATTTTCTACTTAAAGAGTTAAGAATTACAAAGGATGATAATCTCATTTTTTCATAACTCATAACTCTTTATTCATGACTACTTGTCCACTTTCGCTTCAATAACTCTTTGAATATCAGGTGAAACATTTGATAAAAAATCATAACCAGTTAAGCGTTCAATTTCATCTACTGAAACTCGGTATTTCCGCCAACTATCCGCCCCAACGCTATTATCATTTGGGATATTTACGGCAATAACTCTGGTGTTTTCATTGATTCGGGCTGCATCATTTTGCCCAATTGGTAAAACCACGATAATTTTCCAAAGAGAAGCAGGCACGGTAATATTATCATTTTTACCGATTGTCTTGGCAAAACCATTTGCTCCTGTTCCTCCTTGTCCAAGTGTTCCTGCAAACACATAAACTTCATTTCCTTCTTGAGTAATGATTCTTTCATATTCCTCCAATATTTTCCAAAGTCCTCGGTTATTATCGGGTGCTTGTGGAATCATATTCGTCATAAAAAAAGTTTCTTGATTTTCCTCTAAAATGCCATCTCTATCATCAGAAGGGCATAAATGACCTTTGTCGAACCCCGTATTGGTATAATCTCTTGGCGTAACTTCGTACCAATTCTGTGGTAAACTTGGGTCAGGACGAAAGTCATTTTGACGGTCAATATCTCCCTTCCAAGCAGTGCTTAAATGCCATGCAACCCAATTGGCTATATTTTTATTTTTATTATAAGACAATACAAAGCCTTCTTTTTTTATCAAATAATTGGTCGAAGAGAATGTATTTGTTACCGCATTTGAGGGATTGCCCAGTGTTAAATGGTCGTCTTTTGAGGCAACTGTCGAGCCACGATTAATGGGAGGATTTGGCGTTGGAACAGAATTGGAAGAAGTTCCGTAAGTAATTATTGAAATGTCGTCAATATTCAAACGACTTGTAGAGCCATCCGTTTTACGAATTTCGATACGAGCAGCTTGTTGAAGATTTACATAAAATATTGCATCTTTTAAAGTTTTTTCCGTTGCCGTAATGGTCGCATTTACTTGTCGCCACGAACTACCCGAGTTAGAAGAAACCCATAATTCAAAAGTGCTACTTTTATCCAATTGATAGACACCATATTTTAAACGAACTTGTTGAATTCCATTCGAGCAGTCGAAATTCATCGTAACTTTTGCCGTTTCCTTCATTCTGATAGCCTTCGCACCATTTTTCTGGTCATTTTCAGCACTTCCCATAATGGCATTTTCTAAATACCATTGCCCCGACGAAACAGTGATGTTTCCACCTTCGTATTTACTTTTCGATGCACCATCAAAACCTTCTGGAAAATTAGGAGCAATTTTAGTTTGTGTATTTGTTGAAGTTGTTTTACCAGTGTTTGTTGGTGGAACATAAACACTCAAACAAGACGATAGAGAAACGGTAATTGAAATAAAAAGAAATACTTTTTTGAACATGGATAGGGACTTTTGAATAATGTTTTGCGAAGATACAGCGATTGCAAGGGTTTTGATTTGGGGAAAACTGATTTTAATTTTTTATTAGCTACATTTGAAAAAACATATATCATTAACCACTAATTCAATGAAAAAAATAAGTATTTTATTGTTCAGTATCCTCATTTTTACGGCTTGCCAAAAGAATAAAGTTGCAGAACAACAAACAGATTCCTTAAAAGTAGAAAGCGTTGCTAAAGTTGATACTGTGGCTAAATCTGTAATTGTAGATAGTTCGGAAATGGCTAAAAAGTGGCTCATTTACAGAATTGAGGACTCTTTTAAAAATAATATGGGTGAGTACGATAAAATCTGCACGAAGAAATACGCCGAATACAAGTCTGATGCAACGGGTGTAGGTATGGACGGAGGAATGGATGAAAAAGCCTTTAAAAAGAAATGGAGTAAAGAATACGACACTAAATATTCAGGAATGGGAATTGGATTTATGATTAATGCCCAAGATTGGAACACGATAAAAGTGACTGAGGTTCAATTGAAAAATAAGCTTGAAAATGGATGTTATTTTTTCAAAATTGTTGTAGAAGATATAGAAGCGAAAGCAAAATATAATCGTGACGTAAAAGTGATTCGCTCGGGAAAAGCATTCTTGATTGATGATGTTTTGGAGTATAATTAATTGGTTACTGGTTATTGGTAATCGGGGATTGGTTATTGGGAAATTGGTTATTGGTAATCGGGGATTGGTTACTGGTTATCCAGTTAGTGAATACTCTTATACTACCAATTTCCAATAACAAGTAACCAATAACGAGTAACCAATCCCCAATAACCAATAACCAATAACGAGTAACCAATAACCAGTAACCAATCCCCAATAACCAATTCTCAACTTTGCCAAATCTCCCAAGCCTTTTCCGCTTGTCCGTGTAACATTTCTAATCCAAAATGTACGCCCTTTGCTCTATGTTCCAAGCCTTTTTTCAAGAAAGTTGTTTCCAAAGGATTATACACAATGTCGTACAATAAATGTTTATCCGTCAGTAATTGATAAGGAATTTCTGGAAAAGTATCCACTTTCGGAAACATTCCCAAAGGCGTAGTATTCACGATGAAAAGATGTTCTTGCATGACCGATTCCGTCAATTCTTCGTAAGTTAAAGTGTCGTCTTCTTTTCTGCGAGAAACGTATTGCGTTTCCAAACCCAAGTCTTGCAAGGCTTGAATAATGGCTTTTGCTGCTCCACCTTTGCCTAAAATTAGTGCTTTTTTAGGCTTAATTTCTTGAAAATCTTCCCATTTTTCTAAAGTCCAACGGAAACCCCAATAGTCTGTATTAAAACCTTTCGTTGAACCATCGGGCATAATTTTGATAGTGTTGACCGCTCCAATTTTCAACGCAGCTTCATCAATAACATCCAAAAATGGAATTACATTTTGTTTATGAGGAATCGTAACATTCAATCCTTTCAACTCAGCGTTTTGCAATAAAGCAGGTAAATCATTAATATTTTCTAATTCAAATTTCTCATAGACGTGACTGCCTGCAAGACCCATATTTGAAAATTTTTCTGTAAAATATCCTTTTGAAAAGGAGTGACCCAATGGATAACCTATTAAACCGTAAATATTCATTTGTTTGATTTCGGATTTTCGATTGAAGATTTCGGATTTTGGGTCGCAAATTTATCTCAAAATTTCATGAATTTTAAGATAAAATCCAAAATCCCAAACAATTAAATTCCCTCTTTTTCCATGAAGGATTGTAAAATTATTACTGCTGAAATTTTATCTATATTTCCCTTTTCACGACGGTCTTTTTTAGAATAACCACCCGTAATCATGGCTTGAAGTGCCATTGAAGACGTAAAACGTTCGTCGTGCAAATGTACAGGAATGTCGGGGAATGTCTTTTTCAAAGTCTTCACGAAACCTTTTACATGGGGCGTGTTGTTGGTATCTTCACCGTCCAAATTTACGGGCATACCCACCACAAAGGCTTCAACTTCTTCTTTTTCAACGTACTCTTTCAAATAATTAAGTACATCTTTGCTATGAATGGTATCCAAAGCCGATGCAATAATTTTTAAAGGGTCGGTAACGGCTAAACCTACTCGCTTCGTTCCGTAATCTATGGCTAATATTCGCATCTACGTTATGTGGGCACGCAGATGACGCAGATTCTTTCAGAAACACAGATTTCCGCAGATTTTATTATTCCACTGTTTAAAGTTAGAATACAATTTATCTCTACAAATTGATAGCTAATGTCGCTAAAAATCTGTGAAAACCTGTGTTGCGAAGCATTTGCGTCATCTGCGTGCCATTTTTATGATTACAAAAAAACAAAGTTACGCCAAAAACATTGGCAAGATTTCAGTTTTTCGTAACTTTAATATCAGTTTCTAAAAAATAGGATTAAGCAATATGCAAAAAGGACAAGAACCCATCAAGAATAATTCAACCATCGTAAAAATACCCATTTGGATAGCCATTGCATTGGTAGGGGGAATTTTGTTGGGAGCAAATTTTTTTGGTGGACAAACCCGTATGAACAATGTATTGAGGGGTTTTAATAAGTATCGAGAGGTACTTTCATTGATTGAGAATAGTTATGTTGATTCTGTTGATACGGATTCATTAGTTGAGTTTTCAATCAGAAAAACCTTAGAAAAACTTGACCCTCATACGTCTTATTTTTCAACTGACGAAGTCGCTTCGGCACGTTCACAGTTAGAATCGGGTTTTGATGGGATTGGGGTAGAGTTTAATATTTTTAGCGATACCGTTTATGTCGTAAATGCAATGGCAGGTGGTCCTTCAGAGTCGGTAGGTATCAAAAGTGGTGACCGTCTAATTAAAGCAGATGGAATTTCTTTAACAGGACCAAAAGTTACGCAAAGCCTTATTTTTAGTAAACTTCGTGGTACAAGAGGAACGGAGGTACAATTGGAGATTTTACGAAATGGAGAAAAAGGAATCAAGAAATTTACCGTAATCCGTGATAGAATTCCGTCTTATTCAATTACAGCAGGTTATATGATTGACCCACAAACGGGGTATATTAAAGTAGATAGATTTACAGAATCGACGTTTGATGAATTCAAAAACGTTTTGACGACCTTAAAAGGACAGGGAATTAAACGTTTAATGATTGACTTGCGGGGTAATCCAGGAGGATATAAAGACCGTGCTGAAAAAATGGTTGACGAACTTTTGGCAGGTGAACGCATGATTGTTTATACCGACGGAAAAGGGGCAAAATATGATACTCAAACTTTTACGAAAAGAGAAGGTATTTTTGAAAAAGGAGCAGTAATGGTAATTATGGATGAAAATAGTGCTTCTGCGGCTGAGATTGTTGCTGGAGCATTACAAGATAATGACCGTGCTTTGATTGTGGGAAGACGTTCATTTGGCAAAGGATTGGTACAAATGCCTGTAAACTTGCAAGATGGCTCAGAATTACGATTGACTATTTCAAGATATTATACACCAAGTGGACGTAGCATTCAAAAACCTTATGTATTAGGGCGTGAAGAAGATTATGAAAAAGATTATGAAAAACGCCTTAAAAGTGGGGAGTTTTTTAATGCTGATAGTATTAAGTTTAATGATAAATTGAAATATAAGACTATCGGAGGTAGAACAGTTTATGGTGGTGGAGGTATTACTCCAGACGTATTTGTGGCACGTGACACTACTTATTTTACCAAATATTTAAGTGATTTGTGGGGCAAAAATATCATTCGTGAATTTGCTTTAAACTATGCCAACGATAATATGAAATCTTTAGAAAAACTCACTTTTAAAGACTTCAATAAGTTTTTTGTAGTAAATGATGCCATGTTGATTGATATGCAAAGATTAGCAAAACAAGCCAATGTAAAAATGCGAGTGAGAGACTATGAGCGTTCGATGCCATATATCAAAGCTCAAATTAAGGCGTATATTGCTCGTAGCGTTTGGCAACGTAAAGTATCAGATGGATTAAATAATGAATACCACCAAATAATGTCACCGTTTGACGATACTTTTCAAAAGTCTCTAAAGTATTTTGATAAAGCCGAAAAAATGGCTCGTGGAGAATTGGTAGAAACTATTTCTCATTCGATTAAGAAATAGTTTTAACTTGGTATCACATAAAAAAGCCTCTCAATCCAATTGAGAGGCTTTTTTTATCACATGAAAATTATTCAGCAGTAATAAAACCTTTATCTTTTAAGATTCTATCCATTAATTTCTTATCATTGTCGTTACTGAAAACGGTAAATGGAAGATAAATAAATTGATATGAACCCATGTCCAACACGTAAGCATCTTTGTCTTTACGAGCAGTTTTAATCATATCCCACTTGATAACGCCACCTTCTGTATCTGAAATTTTCATCAAAATCTGACGACTATCAATCTCATAACGATACTTTTGGAAAAGTTGCTTGTATTGCTCCAACTGTGTAACTCCCGTAAACTGAATTGCCCAGAAAGCGATATATAAAATAGCTCCTAAAACCGTAATAACGTAAATCCAGTAGTTTGGATAGACTTTTGAAATGTTCAAACCTGCATTAATCAAAATCAAAGCCAAAGGTACAAAACCCCAATACCATTGATTTTTAATTAATTGCATCATATTTAAGCCAATAAATTTATTTTTTTCTAATGCAAATTTCTTGGTTTTAATCGCCAACGGATTGCTTGGTACTGCTTGTTGTACTCGTCTCTGTTGTCCTTGTGAGAATCCTTTTGCCATTTTTTAATGATATTTTTTGATAAATTGGATTGCAAAGGTAAAGAATTGTTCATAATTAATAGTTAAGAGAGAATAATTTATACTTTAGGAGCTTATTATTTGCATTCTTAATCCCTAAATCTCTTCCATTGGGAACTCATTTTTTAGAATTTATTTCATAAATCGCCACAGAATCATTTTTTTTGATTCCGAATACTTAATTTTACGGAAAGTATGACAAGCAAAATATCTTGTAATAAAATCAATTTCTATGACTCAATTGACCGATAACCAAATACTCAGCCATACGCAAGTTTTGCAAAAAATCAGAAGAATTGCCTTCGAGATTTACGAAAATAACTTTGAAGAAACGGAAATCGTTATTGCAGGAGTAAAAGGGCAGGGATACGCTTTTGCGAAGAAATTAGCCATTGCCCTAAACGAAATTTCAAGTATTGAAGCAACGGCAGTATTGATTGATGTGGACAAAGACGTGACCTATGAAAGTCCCGTAGAATTTGATTGCGATGAGCGTTTTCTCGAACATAAAACGATTATTGTGGTGGACGATGTGTTGAATACAGGACGCACTTTTGCATATAGCCTTTCGCCATTCTTGAGTATTCCCGTAAAAAGAATTCAAGTGGCGGTTATGGTTGATAGAAATTACCGTAGATTTCCAATTTTGGCAGATTATGTAGGCTATCAACTCTCAACAACCCTTAGCGAATATGTATCCGTTGTGTTGGATGAAGATGAAAATATGGGTGTGTATTTGAGGTGAATTTTAGGTATTAGTGGTTAGGTTTTAGGTGTTAGCCATCATGGAAATTTCTCTAATACCTAATCCCTAAAGAAAACTTACAATTTCCATTAGCCAGTCAGCCTTAAAGAATAAAATTAGAATTGGTAATATCAGAACAATTGCTAAAAAATACTGTTTTGCGTTTAGTTCAAAAACCTGATTTTCAGTTGATTCTTTGAAAAACATAAAGAATGGAATTTTCAAATAGAAGAAAATGGCAATAGCCGTATTCAACAATCCGAAAATGAATAACCAGAGTAAAATCGGCTGATTGTTTGCTTGATAAGTTTCCCAAAGTGCTGAGAATATATTTAATTTAGCAAAAAAACCTGCCGTTGGAGGAATCCCCGCCAAAGAAATCATCACAATTAACATCATCACACCATAAAAAGGGTTTACTCTACCAAGTCCTTTTAGGTTTTCAATTTTAGCTGCTTGATTTCCAATTTCACTATAATCTATCAGAAGAAATGCTGCCAAGTTAGTAAAAAGGACAGTTACCAAGTAGAAAACGATACTTGTTAGTCCCAATTGCGACATTGTTGCCAAGCCAATCAACATAAAACCAGCGTGTGCAATGGTAGAATATGCCAGTAATCGTTTGGCGTTGTTTTGCCAAAGAGCCGAAAAATTCCCGAAGGTGATACTTGCCATTGCTAAAACAGCCGTGATTGTTTGGAGGTTATTAGGTACTGCCGAATAAAAACGAATTGCTACTAAAAAACCTGCAATTTTCGGAGCAACCGAGAAAAATGCCACGACAGGTGTTGGGGCTGACTCATAAATATCGGGAGTCCAAATGTGGAATGGAGTTGCAGAAATTTTGAACAGAAATCCGCTGATTGTCAAGATAATAGCAACTGTTGAAGCTACGCCATCAATTTGAGCAATTCCTCTTGAGAAATCGGGAGATGCAATATCAAGCGTTCCCGTCATTCCATATAATAATGACATTCCGTAGAGCATAATTGCTGAAGAAGTTGCTCCAAAAAGTACATATTTTAAACTTCCTTCAATACCTTTTCGATTTTTATCAATAGCAGTAAGCATATAAGAAGCGATAGAAACCATTTCGATTGAAAGGTATATCATCAACAAGTTTACGGACATTGTCATCAAGCAAAGACCGACAACCATACTAATTAATATGGGATAAAATTCGCCGATAAAATCTTTTTTTGTGACAATAACATGAAGAAGCACGAAAATTGCTGATAGAATAATCAGGAATTTGAATAAGATAGCTTTTGAATCTAAAATCAACATTTTACCGAATAAAAAAGAATCATTGGTCGTGTAAAATTGTTGTACAATTTGATTCAGTACAATAAGTAAGACAATCACCGAAATCCCAAGCATCACATGGTTGGATTGTTGCGAATTTGATACTAATTGTTTCTTATTTTTTAAATCCTGATGCAAGAATAAATCAATCAGAATCATTATTAAAAATGACAATGAAAGAAAAACTTCAGGCGAAAGAGCTTGAAGGCTATCAATGATTTGAGCGAGTTGGTCGGGTAGTGATAAAAAATTAGTCATTATTTTTCTGCATAAACTTACTGCATTCTACTTTTATTAGTATTTTTGAACTATCCTTTTACAAAATAACACGATGCTTAAAAAGAATATACTGTTTTGGTTTGCACAATTTTGCTGCTGGACTTTAATAGCCTACACTGCTTTATCTTATAGTCCACTCCATGAAAATGACGTTACTGGACGTTTAGTTTTCTTCTTGTCGTACTTTTTTGTAGGCTTTTTAGTAGGTTATATTTACTCTTATATTTTAGAAGATATAAAACCTGATGACTTTAAAACCATTCAGTTTTTGTTATATCCCTTGCTTGGTAGTTGTTCTATTGGGCTATTCTTTACTGCCCTCGATTATTTTTTGGGAGGGCTTGGTTTCCCTGATACACTAATTGAAATATTGTCACTTTATATTCAAAATGTGTGGTTGGTTGTTCCATGCTTTTTCTTTTATCATCTTTATCACTTTTCTGTTATTTATCAAGATAAACAACAACAAACGATTAAAGCAGAGAATCTCCTACAAATATCAGAATTAGAAAATCTTAAAAAGCAATTAAATCCTCATTTTCTCTTTAATGCTCTGAATAGCATAAAGGCATTAACTATTTCTGATGGCAAGTTAGCCCGAGAATCAATCATTCAACTGTCTGATTTATTGAGACTTTCACTTAATTTAGGAGAACAGCAACGTGCAACACTTAGCGAAGAAATTCGTTTAGCTCAGAATTATTTATCTCTTGAAAAACTCCGTTTTGACCACCGTCTCAATTATACCTTCAAGATTCAAAGTGACTTAGATAATGTGTTAATTATGCCAATGTCATTAAATACATTACTTGAAAATGCGGTTAAACATGGAATCGGTCAATTGAAATCTGGAGGTGAAATTATAATATCTGCAACGGCTGAAAAAAATATAATCTCTTTGGCTGTTGAAAATTCTGGTACTTACGACCCTAAACCTAAAAGTGATGAAGGTGGTATTGGTTTAGATAATCTCCAAAAAAGGCTTGAATTACAGTACGGTGCTAAAGCTTCTTTTACAATTATAAATGACAATAAAAAAGTAAAAGCCGTAGTAAAAATGCCTTATTAATTCTAAAATAACTTCAATAATTCTGATAATGATTGATGGGTAACATCAAAAATTATATTCGGGAAAATACCAAAAATCAATGCCATAAGTGCTAATGGATAAAGCATGATTTTTTCACGGAATGATAAATCTTGTAAAGGCTCTTCTGTATGTCTTACCCAGAAGTTACCAAAGAACATTCGTTGTAATGTCCACAAGAAATAAGCCGCTCCGAGTATCAAACCAAAAGCTGCCAAAGCAGCTAACCATTTTGGTATTAAAGGACTATTGAAACCTCCCATCAAGGTAAAAATTTCACCAATGAATCCAGAAAAAGCTGGCAAACCCAAAGACGCAAAAAAAGCAATAGCAGTCATTGCCGTAAATAATGGCAATTTACTGGCTAATCCTTGATACGAATCTATGCGGCGGTCGTGCGTTCTTGAATACAAAACGCCCACTAATAAAAACAACATAGCTGACAAAATTCCGTGCGAGAACATTTGATAAACTGCTCCGTTGAAGCCTTCATTAGTCAATGACCCAATTCCGACCAAAATAAAACCCATGTGTGAAACCGAAGAATAGGCAATCATTTTCTTCAAATCATTCATGGCTAAAGCATTAAACGCTCCGTAAATAATAGATAAAACGCCAAAGCCAACAATCCAAACGGCATATTCATGGGCAATTTCTGGAAAAATAGGATAGGCAATTCTTAAAAAACCGTAACCTCCTATTTTCAACAAAATTCCTGCTAAAACTACGGAAACAGGCGTTGGAGCTTCTACGTGAGCATCGGGCAACCAAGTATGTACAGGAACTGCGGGTAATTTTATACCAAAACCAATCATCAAAAAGATGAAAGATAAAGCTCTAATCGAAAACCCTCCGATATGATTTTCAGAGAAAACATTTAGCCATGAACCCGAAACATAATTGCCTTGGTCGGGCATAAAACGGAGGTCAAAGGTATGGACAATTTGTTGTGAGGGTAGTTCTCCTTCGGCTAATAAACTCTGAATTTGGGTGATAATCTGTGGCGTAACGTCTGAAGCAGAATTAATAAGTCCCATTTGTACTGCCGTTTCTACAGGGTCAATTACTGAAAGGTAAAGTCCAATCATTACAATTAGGATAAAAATCGAACCAACCAACGTATAAATAAAGAACTTAATTGAAGCATATTCACGGCGTGGACCTCCCCAAAGCCCAATCAGGAAGTACATCGGTAAAAGCATAAATTCAAAGAATAGATAAAATAAGAACATATCTAACGCAATGAAACACCCGATAATTGAACCTGTTAAAAGTAAATAAAGCGAATAATAACCACGTTCTTTTGTACCAATTTCAAAAGAAGAAATCGCTCCGATAAACATCACAATGCCCGTCAACAAAACCATTGGCATACTGATGCCGTCCACTCCCAAAAGGTAATCTATTGAGCCAACGCCTAAGTTACCAAGTGGTAAGGTTATCCAATCGTATTGTTCAAGAAACTGATAGTCAGCCACTTGTTTATCAAATTGAAAATATACATAAGTACAAAGGAGTAATTCGATACCCGTAATAATCAGCGTAACCCATTTGAAGTACGGAACAAAACGCTCGGGCGTGAAAGCCAAAACAAGCGATGCAACGATGGGTAAAAATATGAGTAATGATAAAATTGGCATTTTTATAATGTTAAATGCAGTCGCTTGCCTCTGGCAAGTGACGATTATTACAAGGCTTCCAGCCTAAAAGATTTTAACAGACTATCAAAAGAATAGTCGGGGTAGTCAAGCGACAATTATTATGTCAAAATGGTAAAAAGGATTAAACCAATCAACCCCAAAAAAGCCAAAGCAACGTACAGTTGTACTTTTCCGCCTTGCGTCGAACGAGTAACCCGCCCGACAATTCCAGAAGAATAAGCCAATCCATTGGGAACACCATCAATAATTTTGGCATCAAACCAACCGATAAATTTGGCAATAAATACTTGTAAATCAGCCAAAAAATTCACGATGTTATCCACAAACTGTTGGTCGAAAATTTGTAAATAACCTGATAATCTAACCGTAGGATTTACAAATAGTTTTTGGTAAAAAGCATCAAAAGTTGGTAAACCTGAGAATGTTTTATGGCGAGTTAAATATCCAGCCGTTATTCCGATGAAAGCGAATACGGTTGAAATAATAGCGATTAAATGATTTTCTTCAAATTTTCCTCCAATAAAATCACCAAACCAACCATGTTCAATGCTCAATGGATTTGAGCTAAAAGCAAAGCCTGTTGAGAGTATAGCCAATAAACCAATTGGTAATTTCATTTTCCATGAGCCTTCATGGATATTATTAGGATTTACTTTTTCATTTCTAAACTCTCCAAAGAAAACCATCCAAACTTGGCGACTCATGTAAAAGGCTGTCAGAATTACACCTAAAAGGATTGTTCCTAAGAATATTTTACTAAAAATAAGATGATTCAGCTCATCAAACCAAAGACTTAAAATACCATCTTTCGATAAAAAACCAGAAAACACTGGCAGACCCATCAAAGCCATAGAACATACCAAATAGCATACAAAAGTAAAGGGCATTTTCTTTCTTAATCCACCCATTAAACGCATATCTTGAGCGTCAAAATCGTGTCCTGCATGATGTAGAGCATGAATTATAGCCCCCGCAGATAGAAAAAGTCCTGCTTTGAAAAATGCGTGTGTAAGCAAATGAAAAGTAGAAAATTCTGTTCCAAGACCCAAAACCATTAAGCCTAATTGCGAAACCGTTGAATATGCCAAAGTCTTTTTAATATCCGTTTGGAAAATAGCATAAACTGAGCCCAAAAGCATTGTAATTGCTCCAATTGCAGCAACTATCTCTAAAGCATTTATGCTAAACATGGGTTGAGTCCGAATCAATAAATAAATTCCAGCCACCACCATGGTAGCAGCGTGAATGAGGGCAGATACTGGCGTTGGACCTTCCATTGCATCGGGTAGCCACGTGTGCAATGGAAATTGAGCCGATTTACCGATACAACCACAAAAAAGTAAAATACAATAAACCGTTGGTAATTGACATTGTGATAATGTTGTTAAATCAACGGATTGATTATTATAAAAATAGACTGCAAAAATCCCAATTAAAAATCCTGCATCGCCAATTCTGTTCATCAAAAAGGCTTTTTTGGAGGCTTGCACGGCTTCGGGTTTTTTATACCAAAAACCAATCAGTAAGTAAGAACTTAGTCCCACTAATTCCCAAAAAGCGTACATTACAAAAAGATTGTCCGTCAAAACAATGCCCAACATTGAAAACACAAAAAGACTCAAAAAACCAAAATAACGGTATTGGTCAGGGTCGTCGTGCATATATTCAAGTGAGAAAATCTCCACTAAAAGGGCAATGAAATTAACCAAAACCAACATCATCAAAGTTAGTGAATCAAATAAAAAACCGAATTTGTAGGCTTTATCATTGATAGAGAACCAATCAAAAACAAGGTGATTTTGTGGATTATGAAGGTTTTGAAGAAGAAAGTAAGCGGAAAAAGCAAGATTTAGCCCCGTCAGTCCGACCGTCAGCCAACCTGCTAAAGTATTATTTTTTCTACCAAGAATCATTGGCAAAATGAAGCCAAGAAGCGGAGTGAATAATATAAACCAGATGATAGGCATTTATTTAGAGAATATTGAAATGTTATTCTGAGTTTTCTATAAAAAATCCTTAAATACGAAGGAATTTCTTATAAAAGTTCAATTTTGGTGTAAAGATACGACTGAAAATGAATTCGTACTCATGGATAATTGATAAAGTCTATTAAAATTATGGAGTAATATTGCACAAGCAGTGTGGATTTATTATGCTGAAAACAAAATCAGTGGTCTATATTTAATCCAATTCTTTCAAAAGGGACAAGCCCAAATCCCAATTTCCCAAATTAGAATCGCCATTGATATGCCCTAAATTATTGAGAATAACCAATTTACTATTCCATTTTTCAGCGAAGAATTTTGCTCGTTCAACCGAAACATAAAAATCGTCGTCAGACGTTACCGTAATGGTTTTGAAGGGTAGGGGAGAAGTTGGCATCGGTGCAAAACCTGTTGTGCCACTTGGGTAAGAATCTGCCTCTGTGTCGCTTGGAGCAACTAATAATGCTCCTTGAATGGGTGTTTTATATTTGGCTGCCCAATAGCCAATGGTTGAACAAGCCAAACTATGTCCAACCAAAATGACATTTTCTGCACCAATTTCTTGAATTTTTTCCTCAATTTTTTTTATCCAATCTTCACAAACTGGCGTATCCCAATCTGCTTGATTAACCCTAATAAATGAAGGGAAAAGGGCTTCCCAAGCTGTTTGCCAATGTTTTGCACCTGAATTACCGAGTCCAGGTAGAATAAGAATTTGTGAATTGAATGTGTACATAATTTTATAAGTAAATGTACTTAGTTTGTTTTGTAAGTATTTATAACTACATTTGTAAACGATTTCACAAATTTAGTGATTGAATTGTGAATTTAACAGAGCAAAGTGATTAAACGCCCCCAAATTCGTTTAATCACTTTTTTTTTGTAGTCACTACAAAAGAAGAACCCTAATTGCAGAAATTTTATCAGCTAACGGATAAATTCCTGCCATTAGGGTTCTTTTCTTTGTTTTAACGCTTTTAGGGTTTAGCGTTAATTCTACACAACAAAATGCTTCAATTCAATAAGGTTTTGCGGTAACGCTTTTGTATTCCAATCTTGATGAATCGACAAAGCTGCTCCTAAAGAAGTTGCCTGAGCCACAGAAGCCGCATAAACTTCCATTTCTGGAAAAGCTTTGGCCAATAAATTCATAAAAATCTCATTTTTCCCAAATCCACCATCTACAAATAATTTATTGACTGGAGCGTTATGCAAAACCAATTCTGTTGAAAGCAATTGTTGCGAAACAATGTCTAAAATCAATTGGTGGTAAGCTTCTTCGTAAGTTTCAAAAACGCTTAAATCACGTTGCCCAAACAAAGACTCCTGCATGGGTGGTCGTCTTGCACCTCTGAGCGATTCTCCCGTATTCAGATTTTCATGTTGTAGTTTTTCTATCGACTCAACTTGATACTTTACCGTTTTGAAATAATCATTCGGTTTCTGAAAATGTATCGCTAATCGCTTTGTTTGTTGCTCATGTTCATTACCCGCAAACAGACGTGAAGCCTTTACTGGTTTGCCCGTGTATTGCATATACGCAAGACAATCATATTGTAATTCCTCAGTGGTAAGTGGAATATGATTGAATGGATTTAAGCTAATGCACCAAGTTCCCGTAGAAATCAAAACGAAAGGTTCATTGAAGGTTTCCAAATACGGAATCAATGCCGAAGAACTATCATGTAAACCTGTTCCAATTCTGAGTGATGGATAAGTAGAGGTAACAAAAGATTCATTTTGAAAATTAATAGGAGCTAATTTCTCCAAAATCTCTTCTTTTTCAAGCCATTCGTGGTACTGATTTTTTTCAAAATTCCACAAATTGGTATGACAACCAATACTGGTAATATCGCTAAAATATTTACTCGTAAAGAGGAAATGTAAAAACTGAGGTAAATGCAAAGAATGGTGAATCTGAGCAAATAAAGCAGGTTTTTCGTATTTCAAACGATATAAAACCATACCCGAATTAAGATTTCCTAAAACTGGGGAAGCCGTTTGCTGGGCAAAGCGTAATTCTCCACCATAAGTATCATAAAACTGCTTTTGGAGCGTTTCTGAATATGGTTTTAGGTAATTATAAAGCGGCGTAATAACTTCTCCTGCTGAATTGAGATGCACAAAACTTGCTCCATAAGTAGAGAAGTTGAGTGCTTTTATTTCGTATTCATCAAGTGCTGAAACTTCCTCGAATGAAGATGTAACCCAAGATTTTAACAAATCGACATCTTCGCAAGGGTCGCCATCTTCATCTTGGGTTTCAGGAAATTGCATTGATTTCTCGAAAACTATCTCATAGTTTTCGTTGAAAAAGAATATTTTTTTATTTGTTTTGCCAATATCAAAAATGGCACATACGGGAATTTTCATTTTATAAACAAAGGATTTTATAATCCCGTAGCAATCGTTTTGAAACCTCTTTCTTTGATTAGATTTTCTCTAACTTTCAGATTTCTAAATAGTCCGATTGGGTTTAATGCACCACCCGCACGTAAGCTTGCCTCTGCAACCAAAGCTCTAACGTCAGTACGGAAAGCATTTTGTGAAATCTCTTGGCAACGAACCGTATCGTTCTCATTCTGAGCGACTTCTAAGGCTTGTCTGTCCACAGAAAGTGCTTGTGCATACGCCATCATGATAGCCTCAACAGATTGTAAAAGGTCTTCTAATGGGTCTTTTACGTTGTGCGATGCGTCAATCATCCAACCTAAATCTTTGGCATGATTCATATTTCTTGCGTTCATTCCTTCCACTAATTCATTGAAAATCAAGAATAATTGGTAAGGTTTTAATGCACCCGCCGTTAAATCGTCATCACCATATTTAGAGTCGTTGAAGTGGAAACCTCCTAATTTACCTTCCATCAACAATAAAGAAACGATTTGCTCAATATTGGCATTTGGTAAATGGTGTCCTAAGTCAACTAATGTATAAGCTTTCTCGCCTAATTTGCTTGCGTATAAAAGTGATTGTCCCCAATCTCCAACAGTTGTTGAGTAGAAGTTTGGTTCTGCACATTTATATTCCACAAACATTTTCCAATTTGAAGGTAAAGCTGCATAAATTTCTTGCAAACCTTCCAATGTATTTTGGAATGCTTTTCTGAAATTTAATTGTCCTGGAAAACAAGAACCGTCTGATAACCAAACTGTTAATGAGTCTGAACCTAATTCAATACCGTGTTTAATTACTTCAATGTTGTGGTCAACCGCTTGTTTACGGATGGCTTTATTAACATTTTGTAACGAACCAAATTTATAACTTAACGCTTGGTCTGCTTGGTCTTGGAAAGTGTTTGAATTTACTGCATCAAACTTCAAACCGTGTTGAGCGGCTAAGTTTCTGATAGCATTTGCGTCAGTTGGGATGTCCCAAGGAATGTGTAATGAAATTGCTCCTGACGATTGGTTCAAGGCATGAAGAAGTCCAACATCTTCAATTTTTTCTTCCAATGAACGAGGCTCGCCCCCACCTGGGAAACGACCAAAACGAGTTCCACCCGTACCCAAAGCCCATGAAGGAATAGCAATTTGGAAATCAACTAATTGTTTGATAATTGCCTCACTATTGTCAATTTCAGAAGTGCTGAAATCTAATTTTCGTTGGTGAGTTTTTAGATTATCGTCGTTATATTGTTCTATTAAAGATTTTGAGATTTGCATTTTTTTTGTTAGTTTTTAGCCGAAAGCTGATAGCTGACAGCCAAGGTTTTAAGCTAAATAAAATACCTCTTTTAATGGAATACTCACAGGTGAATTATCAGGATTTGCGTCCATAATATCGCCCATATATGCCCACCAACGTTGCATTACTGGATGCTTGGGAAGTTCGTCCAAAGCAGCGGGGTTTTCGATGGTTAGTACACCAAATAAAGCGTAAGTTTCTTCGTCTAAAAAGATAGAATAATCCTCAACGCCTGTGGTTTTTAACAATTCTGTGAGTTCTGGCCACAATTCATCATGCCGACGCTTGTATTCGTCTGCCTGACCTCGGTGGAGTTGCATTTTGAAGGAAACTTTGGGCATGGGTGAAATTTTATTAATTTTGTTTATGGAAAAACCAGTATATCCAATTTATTTTGCACCAGATGAATACTGGTACGAATTTGACAGTGTAAGCGAAAATAAAATAATTAGGAAAGTAGTATTTTATACTTTGTTCGATGAAATGCCAGATGTTTTGCCTGACACTTATCAATTAGTTTTTGGAAATCTTTTACCTGACAATAGAATTGATACAGTTGATAAAAGTAATAATAATGATATGAAAGTAGTCTTAGCAACTGTAATTCAAACCTTAATGTATTTCCTTGAACTAAATCCACAATTTTCTGTTATTTTTACAGGTAGTACACAATCACGTACCAGACTTTACAGGGCTACAATTTCAAAGCTCCTTGCCAGCCTTGATGATTCGTATATTATTGAAGGGCTAACATTCGATTTAGAAAAAGAGTTATTTAGTCCCAATAAGCACTATTTTGCATATTTAATTTCAAAAAAACATGGAAACTAAAATCAAATCTTTATTCCAGTTAGACCGTTCAAATTTCACGCTTGACCCATCATTAAGTGGTAAATATGAAAAAGCCATAAATTCTCCTGACGTAATTAGAATGAGAGAAGAACTTCGTGCTATCACAAGTAAAGTAAAAGGTTTTCCGAAATGATATTCGGAAAACCTTTTTTGTTTTTATCTCACAAAAGCCATCGCTACACCGCCATCAACGTTCAATACGTTTCCTGTTGATTTGCCTAAAAGTCCACCTACAAAGGCGAAACAAGCATTAGCAATATCATCTGGTAAAATAGCTTCGTTCAATAACGTTCTTTTTGCATAATAAGCTGGTAATTCTTCAATCGTGATTCCGTAAGCCTTCGCACGACCTTCTGCCCATCCGCCTGCCCAAATATTTGAGTCAGCAATAACAGCATCTGGATTTACGGTATTTACTCTGATTTTATCACCACCCAATTCAGCCGCATTCAATCTTGAAAGGTGCAATTGAGCCGCTTTTGCTGAACCATAACCTGCGTTATTTGGACCAGAAACCAAAGCATTTTTACTTACAATATTTACAACGTCTCCGCCAATTCCTTGTTTACGCATTACCGCTACGGCAGCTTGTGTTACGAAGAATTGTCCTTTTACCAAGATGTCGTACAATTTATCCCAATCTTCAAGGGTATGGCTTTCAATTGGTTTTGAGGTACTAATTCCTGCATTGTTTACAATAATATCAACTCCTCCGAATGCCAAAGAAGCGGCATCCATAGCTGAAGCAATACTTGTATTATCAGTTACGTTCAACAAAGTTGTAGCTACTGAATCTTTACCAAATTTCTTGATAAATTCTTCTTTTGCACCTGCTAAACGTTCTTCGTTAATATCATTCAAAATTACGCAAGCACCTTCTTCTGCAAATTTCTTAGCAATTGCTTTTCCAATTCCACCCGCTGAACCTGTTACCATCGCAATTCTTCCTGAAAGAGCTTTTGGTTTAGGCATACGTTGTAATTTTGCTTCTTCCAATAACCAATATTCAATATCAAATGCCTCTTGGTGAGGTAAAGATGTGTATTCAGAAATGGCTTCAGCTCCTTTCATTACATTGATGGCATTAATGTAATATTCAGAAGCTAAACGTGCCATTGTCTTATCCTTTGCAAAGGTAAACATACCAACACCTGGGTAAAGAATTACCACTGGGTTAGGGTCACGCATGGCAGGAGAATTAGATTTTTTACAAGCCTCATAATAAGCCTTATATCCTTCTCTGTATTCTGCAAAAACGCTATCTAAATACGCTGAATCTTCAACTTGTGCTGGGTCTAAAACCAAAGGAGCGATTTTAGTACGCAAGAAGTGGTCAGGACAAGATGTTCCGAGTGGAGCAAGTTTCGCTAAGTCATTAGAATTGATGAATTCTAAAACACGTGCATCATCTGTAAAGTGACCAATCATTTTACGTTCTGATGAACAATATCCTCTTAACGTTGGAGCAATGCTTGCTGCTTTTTGTGTTCTATCTTCCGAAGAAAGAGACTCAATTTTTTGTCCTCCAAAAACATTTTTGTAATTAGATTCTAAATATTCAGCACATTTTTCAATCACATCGAGCGTATTTACATAGCTATCATAAGCTGTATCTCCCCAAGTGAAAAGTCCGTGTGAACCCAACATGATACCTTTTAATTTGATACCTTTTGCAGCCGCTTCGTTCAGACAAGTACGTAATTGTAAGCCTAAGTCGAAACCTGGACGTTGCCAGCCTACCCAACCGATTTCTCCGTTGAATAATTCTTCTGTGATTTTTGCACCGTCTTTTGCCGCCGCAATCGCAATCGCAGCATCTGGGTGAAGGTGGTCAATGTGTTGGAATGGAAGAAATCCGTGCAAAGGCGTATCAATAGAAGGAGCTTTTGAGGCTAAATCAAAAATACAGTGGTTGAATAATTCTACCATTATATCTTCTTTTTCGATGCCCTGATAAACATTTTCCAAAGCCAAAAGCCTTTCCATGTACAAAGCAGCACAGCCCGACTTGGTTAAAGTACCGATGTCTCCACCAGAGCCTTTAATCCACATCACCTCAACGTTGTTTCCCGTGAGTGGGTCTTTGTCTATAATTTTCACGGAAGTGTTGCCTCCGCCGTAATTTGTCAATCTTAAATCTGCCCCTAATAAGTTAGAGCGATAGATAAATAATGCCACTTCGTCGCCCGCTAATTCGGCCGCCTTGGCTTCGTCCCAAAGGTAAGAGACGTGTTTGTAGGTTTTCATGATTTTCTATAATTGAATTGATACAAAACTATAATTACGCCCAATGCTAACCGTCCTGTACTATCATGTGGGAAAGTCTATTATATTTTGATAACTAAGTCAGAGTTCAGAACAAGGAAGTAAGAATTTTAAAGGAATATTATAAAGAAGAATCACGAATAGAATACACCATTTCTCCGTTCCTTATTCCTTGTTCTAAAGTCTTAAATAATATTTGAGATTACGATATAACCACCTAAAATATATAACTGTTTTTGCGTAATTCTTGATAAAATCTTACCTTGTACACAAACACAATTAAACCATGAAAAAAGGACTTATTATTCTATTATTGGTACTTTGCTACCAAACAAAAGCACAACAAATTTTTGTAAATGGGCAAAACTTGACGACACTCAAGAATGTAAATTATATTACGGTAAAAGCTCAAAAAACGTGGATGGCAACTCGCCTTTCGGCATTTTTGGATTATGGACAAGGAACTTCCGAACGTGAGCAAGAAATGACAGATGCTAATAAGAAATCTATGTTTTTTAAAAGCAGAGTAGATATTTTCAACCTTCTTGACCGTAATGGGTGGGAATTGGTTGATAATTACGAAGAAACGAAAGATGGAAAAACGTATATTTTACATATTTTTCGTAGGAAGAAGTGATTTTATTTAGAGAATAGAGGTTAGATTTTAGAGAATAGATGATAGAGGTTAAAGTACAGACTTTAGAGAATAGATATTTCTTAATTCTATCATCTGAAATCTATTCTCTATTCTCTATTCTCTATTCTCTATTCTCTATTCTCTAAAAAATCACTTCCGTTTAAATTCCACCTCCCCCGCATTCGGGAAGGTAGCTATAATTTTATCAATATCCCCTTTGAGATTGGTCAGAAAACTGAACGTTATTCCCTCCAAGAAATCCGTTCCTTCAAAATAATCATAATGAAAATGAGTCAGTTCAACTTGTTTGTTGTGATAAAATGCTCGCAAACCTTTATCCGTCTTGAAAATTTGTAGCGTCCCATACGCAGGATGCTCGTAAACGCCCGCATAATAATCAATTGGGTGCGACATCATTGCCCCCATTTTACGACTGGCATTATATTCTTTCTTCTTCTTTTCTTCCTCAAATTTGGCATCATCACGGTCTTTTTTCAAGCGAGAATTCCAATCTATCGTATTAAAATTTAGTAAATTATCCGAAATATAATTGGTGATAATATTAACAAAATTATAATCTACCGCACCTGTATTAGTAGTAATGAAAATGCCTAAATTACTATTGGGGAAAATGGTCATTTGTGAGCGAAAACCTTCAATTGAACCATTATGTTGGCGGCGTTGATTGCCTCGGTAAACATTCATATTCCAGCCCATTCCGTAAGAAGAAAAACCTAATTCTGGATATTTTGCTTCGGTTGGATACACTACTTGAAGAGGCGTGTGATTTTCTCGAAGATTCTTTTCTGACACAATTTGCTTATCGTTAAATTTCCCGTTTTGCAATTGCATCAAAAGCCAATTAGTCATATCCACCGCAGTAGATTTTATTGAACCAGCCGAACCAATCGCATCTACATTACTCCCAAAACCAGCTTCGACAAATTGTTCATTTTCTAACTTATAAGACATCGCATAGTCTGGGCTTCTAAACATTTCTGAGTAAGTCAAAACCGTGCTTTTCATTTCTAAGGGCGTTAGAATTTTTTCTTTGACAAAAGTCTCCCAAGTTTTTCCAGAAATTCGTTCAACCAATACACTCGCCACCATATACATGAGGTTATTGTATTGATATTGAGCGTATAATGGTTTTGAAGGTTTGAGATATTTTAGGTTTTTGAAGATAGTTTCTCGGTCATTATTCGCAAAAAGCCAAATAAAATCATGGCGTGGTAAGCCTGTTCTATGCGAAAGTATGTCCCGTGCCGTTATGTTTTTCGTTGCTTCGTCATCATACAACTGAAAATCGGGCATATATTCTTTGATAGGTTTGTTCCAGTCCAATTTTCCTTCATCCGCTAAAATTGCCAATGCTGTTGCCGTAAAAGACTTAGTACACGAAGCAATTGGGAATAAAGTATTGACGGTATTCGGAAGATTTTTCTGGGTGTTTTTCAAACCAAAAGCAAAAGTGTAATACGGTTTTCCGTCTTTTACGATAGAAATAGAAGTGGCTGGAACTTTCCATTCTGTCATCATTTGCAATACAAAATTGTTGATATTATTGAGTGTATCGGCTTGGGTAGATGTTCCTTTTCTTTGAGCAAAATTGGTATTGAAAGAAAGCAAGAAACACGTAAAAATCAGTAGTTTTAATTTCATCTAAACTTATTGTTGTAATGTGGGTTTAATAATAGCTTTGAAGATATAAATAATGTGTATGCAGGTGCAAAGGTAATTTGTTATTCACGATTTAGTAAAGTTCTTTCTTGAAAACCTACAAAACATACGCAATATTTAACAAATATAATTTACTTTTGAACCAACGAAATTTAACATCTTTTCAAGACAAAATATGAATCGTAGAGAAGCCGTACAAAGAGTAGCCCTGATGATGGGAGGGGTACTCGCAGCCCCACTCATGGCGGGCGTAATGGGGCAGGTAACCAATACTGGAACAAGCGTAGCCGTTACAGCCGAACAAGAAGCACTTTTAGCGGAAGTTGCTGATATTATTATTCCAACAACAGATACCCCAGGAGCAAAGGCAGCAGGCGTTGAGAAATTTATCGTGCGTGTTATGCGTGATTGTTACAAAAAAGAAGACCAAGATAAGTTTTATGCAGGTTTAGCAAAATTAGAGGCTGATAGCCAAACAAAGTTTGGTAAAGGTTTTATCGCTTTAGATACTGCTCAGAAAAACGAAATGGTAAAACTTTCAACAACGGAAGACAAACCTTTCTTCTTGAGAATGAAAGAATTGACCGTTACAGGATATTTTACGTCTGAAATCGGAGCAACCAAAGCTTTGGCATATTTACCAATTCCAGGGAAATTTGAAAGTTGTGTTCCTTTGAAAGCAGGACAAAAAGCGTGGGCTCTCTAAATAATGATGAATTATGAGTTATAAATTATGAATTTTTATACAGTAAATTGATATCTAACTTCATACTGTATTTTGAAATACTCATCATTCATAACTCATCATTCATAACTCATAACTTAACAACATGAACTTAAATATAGATGCCGTAAAGGCAATGACCTACGATGCCATCGTAATTGGCTCGGGTATATCAGGCGGATTTGCTGCCAAAGAATTAACAGAAAAGGGTTTACGTGTTTTAATGCTTGAAAAAGGAAAGCAACTCGAACACGTAACAGGCTACGAAAACGCCATGAAAGACCCTTGGGAAATGAAATACAATGGTCGTTTGACGATTGAGCAAAAAGAAACGCACCCCAAATTAGCCCGTGATTATCCGTACAACGAAATGACGGAAAAATACTGGATGAACGATTCTGATTCATTATACAAAGAAGAAAAACGTTTCGACTGGTATCGTCCAAACATCGTAGGCGGGAAATCTATCATGTGGGGTCGTCAGTCTTATCGTTTGAGTGATATTGACTTTGAAGCCAATTTGAAAGACGGAATTGCCGTTGACTGGCCAATTCGTTACAAAGATGTTGCTCCGTGGTATTCTTACGTAGAGAAAATTGTGGGTATTTCTGGGGAAAAATTAGGTTTGCCACAATTACCAGACGGTGAATTTTTGCCAGCAATGGAAATGTTTTGTGTAGAGAAAGAAGTTAAACAACGTATGGAGAAAAATTTCCCAGGACGTAATTTAACGATGGGACGTGTTGCTAACCTTTCAGCAGCTAAAAAAGCACAAACAGACATTGGTCGTGGAGCGTGTCAATACCGCAATAAATGTTCATTGGGTTGTCCTTTTGGAGCGTATTTCAGTACCCAATCTTGTACGCTACCTTATGCTGCCAAAACAGGAAGATTGACATTAAGACCTGATTCGGTAGTAACGGAAATCATGTACGATGAGAAAAAACAAAAAGCTACGGGTGTACGTGTGCGTGATGCCGTAACGATGCAAGACCGTGAGTATTTTGCTAAAATTATTTTCGTTTGTGGTAGTGCATTAGGTTCAACAGCTTTGATGTTAAATTCAACGTCACATCGTTTCCCGAACGGAATGGGTAATGACTCTGAACAATTAGGACATAATTTGATGGATCACCACTTCCGTACTGGTGCATCGGGTGTTTGGGAAGGAGATTTAGATAAATATTACTCAGGTCGTCGTGCCAATGGTATTTATGTGCCACGTTACCGTAATATTGGTACAGATAAACGTGATTATTTACGTGGATTCGGTTATCAAGGTGGCGGTAGTCGTCAGGGATGGCAACGTAATATTGCCGAGTTGAGTTTTGGAGCTGACTACAAAAACGAAGTAACCGAACCAGGGGCTTGGACAATGGGTTTTGGTGGTTTTGGTGAAACGTTACCGTACTACGAAAACCGTATGTTCCTCCACAAAACGGAAAAAGATAAGTGGGGAATGCCAATTGTGGTATTTGATGCAGAATTGAGAGAAAATGAAAAGAAAATGCGTATTGATATGCAAAATGATGCCAAAGAAATGTTGGAAGCATCGGGCTTGAAAAACGTAAGAGGATATGACAACGGTTCGTATTTAGGAATGGCAATTCACGAAATGGGAACGGCTCGTATGGGACGTGACCCTAAAACGTCTGTTGTGAATGCACACAACCAAGTACACGCTGTGAAAAACGTATTCATGACCGACGGTGCTTGTATGACTTCTGCATCATGCGTGAATCCATCATTAACTTACATGGCATTGACGGCTCGTGCAGCAGATTTTGCGGTGAAAGAGTTGAAAAAACAGAGTTTATAGGATAAATAAAGTCGTAAAAAAATCCCCTTGGCGTTTTCTGAGGGGATTTTTTTGTGGGGTTTATTAATCAAGTTACACTTTATAGATTTAAGAATAGTAAAATTAAAGTTTATCAAACACTTCAAAAAATAGATTAACTTTGTCACAAATAAACAAAGAAATCGGGCTTATGCTTTTTGAAGAATATCAGTATTTTAATTACCAATTCCCTGAACCTCAATACTTAGGGGCAAAGCATACCTTTTTGCCTTGGATAAATCAGTATATTCCCAATAATGTAAACACTGCCATTGATGCTTTTGCGGGTTCTCAATCTGTTTCTTTTCTTTTTAAACAGTTAGGTTTCAAAACTCTAACGAATGATTTTCTTAATTTCAATAATCAAATTGGATTGTCTTTAATTGAGAATAAAAAAGAGATATTGACACAAAATGATTTAAAATTACTATTTCAACCTGCCCAAAATAAGCAAGATTTTGAACTGATAGAAAATACTTTTACGGATATTTTTTTTGAAAAAAGTGAAGCCCAGTTTTTAGATAATTTTAGAGCAAATATCTCATTGTTAGATAATTCATACAAGCAAGCACTTGCCTTTACGGTAATGAACCGAAGTATGACAAGGAAAATAACGATGGGACATTTTGGTCATACGCAAGCATTGGTGTATGCAAACGACCCTGAAAGAGTGAAACGAAATAGAAGTTTAGTAAGACCGCTTAGAGAGATTTTTGAAGAAATATTACCAAAATATAATAAAGCAATATTTGATAATAAACGGGATAATAAAAGTTATCATCAAAATGTATTAAACCTTATTCCAACCTTGAAAAAAGTGGATTTAGCCTATTTTGACCCACCTTATTGTGATAGTCACGCAGATTATCAAGGTTTTTATCACTTATTAGAAACTTACACAGAATACTGGAAAGACAAGGAATTTGTCAATGGAATTAAGCGTTATGAACCCCAACGATTTAGTGGTTTTGACAAGAAAAGAGATGTGATTGCATCATTTGAAAAACTTTTTGAAGTATCGGAAGAAATCCCGCATTGGTTAATTAGTTATAACAATCGTAGTTATCCAGGCATTGAGGAATTTGAAAAACTAATTTCAAAATATAGAACGGTAAAAGTTGAAGCTAAAACCTACCAAAATGGTAGAGGAGGCAAGGGAAGTGTTGCGGGAAGTCAGGAAATATTGTTTGTCTGCAAACCTAAAAAAATACATTTTATCTCATTAAAACAGGAAGAACACTTAGTCAATGAAGGATTTTAATTATTGGAAAAATCTCTACGAAAGCGAAAAACTCGAAGAATTTAGTAGTGATAATGTCGGGCTTTTATGGCTCAAAACCAAGTCGATTGTCAGGAAAGAATTAATTGCTGATTTTCTCAAAATTAATAAGATTACCCTTCATGAAACTTCATTAGCGAAACAATTTGTTGAATTATTTGATTTGCTTTGTCTGGATATTTCAAAATCTCAAACCATTTTAGATGAATTTATAAAGTCTGAAAATCAGGAACAAATCAAAGGGCTTGATACCAAACAATTGGTTTCGGAACTCTATAAACTCAAAAATTTTGAATGGGGTGGTGATTATCAAAACTCGTTGGATAAATATTTGGTAAGTCGGTATGTGAAAGTGCATAAATCTTTTGATACGTTGATGTCAAAGTTTGAAACTGAAATAAGTGCTGCCGTTCAAGGTTATGTTTTGAATAGTTGGTATAATCATTGGAGTAGCATTTTAATTGAACATATTTTCAAATCTCACCCAGCGGTTTTGCCAACGGTTGGACAAATTAAAGGCGTTGATTTTTTTATTAATAATATTCCATTTGACTTGAAAGTAACTTATTTGCCCGCAGAGTTTATCAAACAGAAGCGTAAGGAAAAAGGATTTCCAGTTGAATTAACGTTTCTGAAAAATAAAGCAAAAGAGGCAGGAATCACCTTTGATAAAACCGCTTCTGCAAGTGATATTTTTTACGAAATAACGGAAAAAATGAAAGACAGAAATGATAAATTCTGTGCTGATGTTATGGAAACGTTGAAAAGGGAGAAACTTGAAATATTACAAGCAGTTCAAGATAATCCTAAAATATTGGCAAGCTGGCTTTATGAAAATCAAGGTGAAATGCGGTTTGGTTCAGAAAACAGATTGTTTCTTGTATTGGTTGATACCGATGACTTTAACAACTCATGGAAATTAAAGAGGAATCTTGATTTGTTACGACCAACAGTCTTAAAGTATTTGGATAATTTCAAAGACAAGAAAATCGAAGACTTGAAAATAACGTTTGGATATAAAGGAAAATCTCAGACTTTTACGGCATTATCGGATATAATATTTGTCGTGAAATAGTCGAATAAAAATCCCCTCTGATTAATTTCAAAGGGGATTTTTATATTATTCCTCCTCAAAAATAAGTAAGTTCCCTCCACAAACTGCTTAATAATCGCAAGGACATATTAATCTCTTCATTCCTAAAAATATTTTCAAATTCAATAATGAAAAAAAACATTATCATTTTAACGTATTTGCTAACTTTTTCTTGGCAAATCATGGCTCAAAAATCTACTCAAAATATTTTTCCTGATGGTACTAAAATCCCTAAATGGTTTTCGGATACTGCTAAAATTCAGTTGAAACAATTGGGCAAACAGTTTGTCATTACGCAGTTTGGGGCGGTGAATGACAGTACGCTCGTGCAAACGGAGGCGATTCAAAAAACGATTGATGAAGCTGCTAAACAAGGCGGAGGCGTAATCATTATTCCCAAAGGTACATTCATGAGCGGGGCTTTGTTCTTTAAACCAAAAACCCACCTTTACGTATCGGATGGGGCAATTTTGAAAGGCTCTGATAATATTGCAGATTATCCAAAAATGCCTTCACGAATGGAAGGGCAAAGTTTGGATTATTTCACGGCTTTGGTGAATGCGTACCGAGTGGACGGTTTTACGATTTCGGGGAAAGGAACAATCGACGGCAACGGATTACATTATTGGGAAGCCTTTTGGGCGAGACGTAAAGAAAACCCGAACTGTACAAATTTGGAAGTTTCTCGTCCTCGTTTAGTATTTGTTTGGGGTTGTAAAAACGTGCAAGTACAAGATGTAAAATTGCATAATTCGGGATTTTGGACGAGTCATTATTACCAATGTCAGAACGTGAAAATCTTGAATGTGCATATTTATTCGCCTTACCAACCCGTGAAAGCCCCAAGTACCGATGCCATCGACTTGGATGTTTGCTCGAATGTCTTGATAAAAGGTTGTTATATGTCGGTAAATGATGATGCTATTGCCTTGAAAGGAGGAAAAGGACCTTATGCCGACAAAGTGCCAAACAACGGTGAAAATACCAATATTATCATTGAAAATTGCGAGTTTGGTTTTTGTCACTCGGCTTTGACTTGTGGAAGTGAGGCAATTCATAACAAAAATATCGTGATGCGTAATTGTTATGTCAATGAAGCGAGCCGAGTTTTATGGTTGAAAATGCGTCCAGATACCCCTCAATTGTACGAATTTATCAGCGTAGAAAATATCAAAGGACAAGCAAAAAGCATGATTTACGTAAAACCTTGGACACAATTTTTTGACTTGCAAGGTCGTAAAGATGCCCCAGTTTCTTACTGCGACCATATTAATTTGAAAAATATTGACCTCAAATGTGATGTGTTTTTTGACGTTGCGATTTCAAAACAAAGCGTTTTATCAAATTTCAATTTTGATAATCTGAACATTGAAACTAAAAATGGCAAAATCGACAAAAGTGTGGTAAATGGTTTTGCTTTGAAGAAAGTCAAAATTAATAAAGCTTTGGTGGAGTAAGACAGGTTTCTAACCTGTCAAAAAATCCCCACAGATTGATTTCTGTGGGGATTTTTTACGTAATTATCTACTTTCCGTCGCACAACCGCCGACAGGGCAAAAAGCCGCTGTCAGGGTTGAGTCCGAAACCCTGACAGCGGCTTTTCGCCCTGTCGGCGGTTATTTTCTTGATTGCGACAAATAGTAGATAGTTTTGTTTTTTATGAATAACCTGCAAAACCTCACATTATTCTTGCGTAAATCAAGGTATCTTCAATTTTCATTTTCATCTAATTCCCAATAAACCTCATGAAATCGTTTTATCAATCAATCTTGCTAATTCTTTGTGGTGTGTATTCTTTCTCAGGAAATGCACAAACCATTAAATACTATCAATCATTTGATAATCAAAGAATTGCTTTTGAAGATACAGGAAAAGGAAAACCCATTTTGCTCTTACACGGTTTCATTAATACTGGGCAAAATTGGCGAAGAACTCAGTTGTATAAAAATTTGATTGCTAAAGGTTTTCGAGTAATTGTTCCAGATATGCGTGGAAATGGGAAATCGGACAAACCGCATGAAGATAAATTTTATCAGCATGAAGCGGAAGTAAAAGATTTAATAGGATTAATGAAATCGTTGAAAATCAGAGATTATTCTCTTGTTGGATATTCGAGAGGAGCTATTAGACAACTTTCTTAATTGACATTTAGGTACTTTTGTTATAAACAACTGATTATGAACGATAAGTATAAATTATTGCAAGACAATCCAAAGATTTGTAAACGTCTTTTTGGGATTAAAT